>NZ_DDAH01000201.1:0-6506 GCF_002333245.1 Acinetobacter sp. UBA2063 | reverse complement strand
TTAGTTGGTTTTAATTGCATGTTTCTATTCAATATTTCTTTAAGGGCTTTATTCTTGAATAAATAGGATATGGATTATATAAATATTCGATTTATTTTGCTGGAAAAGGAAATAAATCAGGTCTTGTGCTTGACCTGCGGTTTATTTAAAAATAGGCTAGGATAGATTGAATTTGAATAAACACAGTACATTGACGTACTTACAGATTGCGTAAAGCACTTATGAATATTTTAATTGTAGATGATCATCCCTTATTTAGACATGCGTTGATTCAAGCGGTTCGTTATAGCCTGCCACAGGCACAGATTCAGGAAACTGCTGATGTTGACGAATTCTATGCGCGTCTGGAACATGGGGCGGAACCCGATCTGGTGTTGCTGGACCTGAATCTACCAGGTGCCTCTGGATTTTCTGCACTGGTGTATGTACGAGCACAGTATCCAGCGATTCCGATCATTATTGTTTCTGCCCATGAGGAAGTGTCGATTATCCAGCGGGCAATTGCACACGGAGCAATGGGATACATTCCAAAATCCTCACACCCAAGCCATATTGGCGAGGCCATTAAGCAGGTGCTGGAGGGTGAGATCTGGCTGCCACCGAATTTACCGACTCATGCAGGATTTGACCCAAGGGCTGCGGACGAAACCGCACTGGCAGAGCGTTTACAGTCACTGACGCCGCAGCAGTTCCGCGTATTAATGATGGTGGCTGAGGGGTTGCTAAATAAACAGATTGCCTATGACCTGGAAGTTTCCGAGGCAACCATCAAGGCGCATGTAACCGCCATTTTCCGTAAACTTGGCGTACAAAACCGTACTCAGGCAGTGTTGGCAATCAGTGCCTTAAATATCGAAGACAAAAAGATGTAGTCTTGTAGCTGGGAACTGAAAGACTTTTCCGATTCTTCTAAAATAAAAAACCAGTTCAAAATGAACTGGTTTTTTTATGATCAATCTGGGTTCTGGATAGAACCGCAATTCAATCTTAGAAACGTAATTTCGCGTTTACGCCAACAGTTTGCATATCTGCGTCAGAACCTACAGCATTCGCATTTACATAGCTTGCACCAACCGCAATCGCTGGAGTGATGAAGTAGTTTACATTCACACCCCAAGCTGAGTCTGGTGAACCAGCAAAGCTAGATTCAGCATAAGAAACACCAGCACTAAGTTGTGAGTTTAGGTACAAATCAGTTTTTAACTCGTACGCAGTGTCCTGACCGTAAACGATACCTGTTTCGAAACCAATTGACATTGGCGTACCTGTGATCGCGCCAACGTATTTAGTACGTGCAGTGATTGCATCCTGATCTTCAGCAATGGTTGCTGTCTCACCAGCCGCTTTGGCAAAACCACTGTTTAGGATTGCGAATGTATCTAAAGATGTTTGTTCAACAACGTTGGTATAACCTACAGCCACAAGGAAATTTGGTGCGATAACAGAACCAAACTCAACTGCCCAGCGTTGACCACGGTCATCAGAAAGACCATATTTACCGTCATTGTCAGTTGCGCTGTAGCTTAAGCTTGCATATGCAGGCATATATGGAGTTGGCAGATAAGCTTCAGTAACAATGAGATAGATGAATTTTTCATCTTTGAAATCGCTGTAATATGATGGTCATAATCGTTTATTTTTATGGGTTTATTCGATGGCGTTAATCGGTTTTTGCATTTAATGTGAGCACAAAAATTACATAATTAAGCTTAAAAAGTGTGAATAGAATCTACTTTTCCTGTGTTTATGTGGTTTGTTTTTATAATTTAAGCGGACTATCTGGATAAGATAGATAAAACCAGGTTAACAAAAGGCTGGATTTTTTAAAAAGGATTAACAAAAACGATGAAAAATTTAAATCTGATCTGTTTAATCGACTTTACTTTTTGAGATGTGTTTCACATAATAGTGAGGAAGAGGTGTGATATTTGCATTTTACCTCATAACATTTTCTCGAGTATTCGATGTGTCATGCATCCTTTTTTACTAGCTCGGCTTTCCCCAAGGCTGAGCTTTTTTTGCCTGTATGGTCGTGATTATCCTGTCGATCCTCTATATTTCCATTCCACTTATTATCCAGAGTCATCAGGAATATATTAAAACCCAACAGGTGCTGACTGAGATTACCAGTTTGCGTGCCCCCAGCAACAAGCTGATGTCGAGCCATCCAAAGGAACTGGATAAAAATAAAAAAGAATTGCAGACATTTAGGCAGGTGGTGGATGCTCAAATTGATGAAACCATCCTCACACTACAGAAAAATGGCTTTGATTCAATCTCACTGCAATTGAGGGTGGATTTAAAACCAAAACTGGCAAAAGCATCAGCTCAACATTGAGGGAGTTGGCGTAAATTTAAGCTGGTGAGACAAAATCAACCGAAATTTACGCCAGTATTTAAGAACCAGTTAAATTTATTTCAACATCGGCTTTAAGAAACGCCCCGTATGTGAAATCTCAACCTCAGCGACTTGCTCAGGTGTACCTTCGGCAATGAGCTGACCACCACCAAAACCACCTTCAGGACCAAGGTCAATCACCCAGTCAGCCGTCTTGATCACATCCAGATTATGTTCAATCACCACAATGGTATTTCCCTTGTTGCGAAGCTCATGCAGGATATCCAGCAACTTGGCAATATCATGGAAATGCAGGCCAGTGGTCGGTTCATCCAGAATATACAGGGTTTTACCTGTATCACGTTTTGCCAGTTCACGCGCCAGTTTTACCCTTTGCGCTTCACCACCTGAAAGGGTGGTTGCTGCCTGACCTAGACGGATATAGCCTAAGCCCACCTGCATCAATGTTTCCAGACGACGATGAATCACGGGAATCGCGCTAAAGAACTCTGCCGCATCCTCGACTGTCATTTCCAGCACATCGGAAATGTTCTTGCCTTTATAACCCACTTCCAGTGTTTCGCGGTTATAACGCTTGCCATGACAGGCATCACAAGGCACATACATATCAGGCAGGAAGTGCATCGCCACCTTGATCATGCCATCGCCTTCACAGGCTTCACAGCGTCCACCTTTCACGTTAAATGAGAAACGGCCTGCGCTATAACCGCGTGCCTTGGCTTCAGGGGTTTGCGCAAACAATTCACGAATCGGGGTGAATAAACCTGTATAGGTGGCTGGGTTGGAACGTGGCGTACGCCCAATCGGGCTTTGGTCAATATCCACCACTTTATCCAGATGCTGCAAGCCATCAATCGAATCAAACTTTTCCGCAGTCAGCGTGGTTGCGCCATTTAGTTGAGTCGCAGCCAAAGGCAACAGGGTACGGTTAATTAGGGTGGATTTACCTGAACCTGACACGCCTGTGACACAGGTCATAATACCCAATGGAATGGTCAAATCGACATTTTGCAGATTATGCCCACTAGCGCCAGACAATTTAATGAACTCATCTGGGCGCGGTGATACGGTACGTTGTTTTGGTACTTCAATTTTTAATTTGCCTGATAAATACTGACCTGTGAGGGAATCGGTATGATTGGCCAGTTCCTCATAAGTACCTTCGGCAATGATCGCGCCGCCATGAATCCCTGCACCTGGGCCAATATCAATGATATGGTCAGCTGCACGGATCGCATCTTCATCATGCTCGACCACCAGTACGGTATTGCCCAGATCACGTAAGCGAATCAGGGTTTGTAACAGGCGATCATTATCACGTTGATGCAAACCAATGGACGGTTCATCAAGCACATACATTACGCCCATCAAGCCTGCACCAATCTGTGAGGCGAGACGAATACGCTGTGCTTCACCACCTGACAGGGTTTCGGCGGAACGTGCAAGACTTAAATAATTGAGTCCAACACTCACCAGAAAGTGTAAACGCTCACGAATCTCCTTAAAGATTTTATCGGCGATTTCACCTTTGGCACCCTCAAGATTGAGGTCTTGATAGTAGTTTTCTGCATCGCCAATCGACATTTCGGTGATTTGTGCAATGGTTTTATCCTTGACCCGAACATGACGTGAGATTTCATTCAGGCGTGAACCACCACAGGCATCACAGGCGGCATTGGAAAGATATTGCGCCAGATCATCACGAACGTAGTTTGACTCAGTTTCACGGTAACGGCGTTCCAGATGGGGTAGGATTCCTTCAAACGGTTGCACACGGTTGTGCTTACGACCACGTTCATCAATATAACTCAGGTCGATTTTTTCTTTGCCTGTGCCTTGCAGGAATTTCTTCTGCGTATCCTTGTCCAGCTTATTCCACTGCTCATCCAGACTAATGCCAAAGTGATCAGCAACTTTTTGCAGCATGGTGTAGTAATAAGGACGCTGTCTGTCCCAGCCACGAATTGCGCCCTGACTGATGGAAAGTTCAGTGTTTGGAATCAGTTTTTCTGCACTGAAATGGCTACGTGTGCCCAAGCCATCACACACAGGACAGGCACCAAATGGATTGTTAAATGAGAACAAACGGGGTTCAAGTTCAGCCACCGCACGGTCACATTCAGGACAGGAGTGTTTCGCTGAAAAAACCCGTTCAGGATGTTCGCCATTCATCCACGACAACACCGCAATATCACTACCTAGACGTAATGCAGTTTCAAACGATTCTGCAATACGATTGCCGAGATCATCACGGACTTTAAAGCGATCGACCACGACTTCGATGGTATGCTTTTTCTTTTTATCCAGTTCAGGCGGGGTATCAATATCAATGATTTCACCATCGACACGGGCACGAACAAAGCCCTGACCCTGTAACTGTTCAAATAGCTGGCTATATTCACCCTTACGCTCACGTACCACAGGTGCAAGTAGCATCAGTGCCGTGCTTTCGGGCAGTGCCTTGACTGCATCAACCATTTCTGAAATGGTCTGGGCCACCATTGGCAGGTCATGTTCAGGACAGTATGGCGTACCGACACGTGCATACAGCAAGCGCAGATAGTCATAGATTTCGGTAATGGTTCCCACCGTTGAACGTGGGTTGTGGCTGGTCGACTTTTGCTCAATCGCAATCGCAGGAGACAAGCCCTCAATTGAATCGACCTCAGGTTTTTCCATTTGTGACAGGAACTGGCGTGCGTAGGCTGAAAGCGACTCAACATAGCGGCGCTGACCTTCGGCATACAGGGTATCGAACGCCAGTGATGATTTACCTGAGCCAGAAAGTCCCGTAATCACCACAAATTTGTCCCGTGGTATATCGAGTGACACATTCTTTAAGTTATGGGTACGTGCGCCTCGAATACGGATATGACTTTGACTCATAAATACATCTCGAAATTGTGCGAATAAAACGTGTATATAATAGCGATTTAAAACTGTTCAAGCTGTAACAAAACGATTTTAAACGTCAGATTGTGTCGGATTAATGATTTCAAATATGTTTTTAACATGAAATTCTTATCTGGCCCAAAGGCTTATCGCTGAGATTTACAGACCATTTATTCAAAAATAAATTCCAAAAATTGAGGGCATCATGTCAAAAAAACTGCAAGTTTCTATTATTGCGATTGTTCTACTGATTTTCGCTTTTGTATATACATCTCCCTATCTGGCAATTTACCAAATCCGTCAGGCATTGAAGAATGAAGACAGTGCAGCACTGGCAGCCTATGTTGATTTTCCCAGTGTTCGACAGGGAATCAAGGATCAGTTGAATACCGAACTCGTAAAGAAATTTCCAGAACATGCACAGGCATCGGAGGGTGGCTTTGCCGCTTTCGGTGCCTTACTGGCGTCTTCGATGGTGGATAAAATGGTGGATGTGATGGTCAGTCCGCAAGGAGTTGCCATGCTTTTACAGGGAAAAAAGCTAAAAGAAAGTTTGCCATTTCAAACCCAGCCTGAACAATCCGAACAACAGCAAACACAGGCAGGAGCGCAAGCAAAGGAAAAGCTGTCTTATCGAGGTAAATATCAGGCATTTAATCGTTTTGTGGTCCAGATTCAATATCCGTATCCAAAACCTCCTGTTACAGTCACAATGCAGCGACAAGGCTTAAGCTGGAAAGTCACACAAATCGTATTGCCGATTGAGCAATTGAAATAGATCAGTGCTGCATTTAAATCCATTGTATAAGCGGTAGAACAAGGAACAAATAAAATGTTGGGAACAATTTTAATTGCGTTGATTGCTATATTGCATGTTTATATTTTAGTGCTGGAAATGTTTTTATGGGATAAACCCTACGGTTTAAAGGCTTTCGGCAATACATTAGAGAAAGCTCAACTGACCAAGGTTCTGGCACAAAATCAGGGCCTGTATAATGGCTTTCTGGCAGCAGGTTTGTTCTGGTCATTACTGGCACCCACAGCTTGTGCAGTTGCAATCGCCAACTTCTTTTTAGGCTGTGTGCTGGTTGCAGGCATTTATGGCGGGCTGACCGCCAGTAAAAAGATTATTTATATTCAGGCTGTACCTGCATTGATCACCTTAATTGTTGTCAATCTTTTTTGATAAGGCTCAACAATAAAAGTATTTATCCGAATAGCCGTAAAACCTCGGGGTTTAGCCCGAGGATATAAG
>NZ_DDAH01000210.1:0-11378 GCF_002333245.1 Acinetobacter sp. UBA2063 | reverse complement strand
AACAAGTGGGACCACCTCTGTCTGACATCGTACAGCAAAACCAGCAAAATGGTTTTTCTGAATTACTTAAGGTCGCTGAAAAACATCATAAAAAGGTCATCGTAATGTCTGAACCTTATGCTTTTAATAAAAACATCAGCCTACTTTTTAAAAGAGCCATGTGGTTGCATCGAGATCTGAACTTACAAAGTTATATGAATAACCCGAAAGCCACTGAACAAAAACGAGCAACAAAAATCATTAACGAGATCGTAAGCAAGCACCCAAATACAATATTACTCACCCAACAAGAACTATTTAGATCAGATCAAATGGCTACAGATACAATCCCATATTCTCTGGATGGTAGACATATCTCGATCATAGGCTCACTTGCTTCTGCCGAATACTTCGAGCAACAAGCAAAATACGAGACCTTAAAACAATTTATTTGGGAGTAGCCCTTATAAAACTAAATTAAATATCAATTAAAGACCCTTCAAAATACATCCCTTTATTATAGAACTGGCATAAATAGTTACGCTCTTTCCCTGCCAGTTTTATCAATTTAGGATGTTCATCGGCTGGATAATTAATCGCCATGTTAATTAATATTTTTTCTTTAACCCATCTGTTTTTGACTTGGTAATAGAATGCATTTTCATCACAATCAATCAAGCTAATACTCGGAAAATTTTTTCTCATAATCTTTTGGCAAGCAACATATGCCACCAAATATTCTAAATTACTGATCTGTTGAAAAATGTCCTTTGTATTTGATTCAGTTGCCTTAATATTCTGAATATACTTTTTAGGTGTTTGTTGAATTGCTAAATATAATTCTTCATACCATTGTTTAAAGAAAATATTATGACCCACGCTTGCTAATAACCAATTTTCTAACACAGGGAAATTCAAATTAGTAGTATTTTTACGACGGTAATAAGCAAAATTCGCGGTCTTTTTTTCAACCATAAGCTCCGAAATCCAGTCGAGACGGTCATATAGGATGATACTTGCATCCAGCCAAATCCCTCCATGATTGTACATTAGATCAAATCTAAGTAAATCAGCTTTTTGCTGGGCCGTTGCATCTTTAAGTTGGCTAAAATCAATATGACTATATTGATTAACATTCTCTGGATTAAGTACAAAAACCTCATATTCAGGATTCTTCTCACGCATCCGATCAATGCATTTCTCAACAAACTCAGGAATATCGTTTTCCCAATACATCCATAACTTTTTTGGTAAAACTATAGTTTCCTCTGTTTGATTAAATGTGAGTAACCCAGCATAGTTATCAATTTTTTTGTTTTTATGCCTAATTTTATACGAATACATCAAATGAAATTTCACTAGATAAAACAATTTCTTAAAGATTTTCATTTAAATACTCAGCTATAAAATGAATACATTAAAGGACTTTTTACTCGCATAATTACAGCGTTTAAGAGAGTAAATTCCTAATCGCATAAAAACGGTCACGCCACATTCTTTTCTGCTTCTTAAAACCATGTGAAGCACTTCTATTTTCCAGTGCTTTGCGCTTAATACCCTGTGTTGCCACAGTGCCTAAAATATCACTATCAATCCCAGCAGGCTGAACAAAAGGCTGCCACACCCCCAATCCTTTGCCATTTTTACTTAACCAGCTTTGAAAAAAGATATCGACTGGCACTTGCATGGTTTTACCAAGCTCAACAAATGCCTCAGCACCTGCTCTTGACCATACTAATCCTACACCACGGATGGGAAAGTAATAAGCATGCCAGATTGTATAACCATCAATCTGAACGATGTCTTTTGCCAATTTCTTCTTTTTTGCAGCAAGATTCACCACATACCATTCGAGTTCTTTATGCTGATCAAGATAGCTGATTAATGAATTAAGCTTTTGTTTAAAGTTTGGTAATACTTGAATATCATCTTCAAGGACAACAAGATAATCCGCATCCGTTTCTAAAAATTTTTTAGCACAACCATAATGGCTGAGATAGCACCCCAACTCAGAACTAATTAAACTACGACCTAATATTTTTTGGGCTGCTGCATCATCATAATTTTCAAATTCGGATAATGCTTTACCACGCCCATCATAAGCAGGGAAACGAGAAAATGCCCAACCCGCTTGTTGCAACTGAGCTGTCGCATTTGCTAAACGCTGATCACTACCCTCTAGATTTATGAGATAAGTAACAACTTTCATCCGATCTTCCTTTGCTTATCCTGCTATCGTCGCTTGGATCTGACTAGGCAAAACATCTTTAAATTTATGAATAAGTGCATGGCGTATATGCTGTTCATCATTCTGTTGCAGTTGGTCCAAACTTTGGATACAACCAAATTTAATATCAGGATTTGATAGAGCCTGAGTAAACGACTCTAAATCACGATGATCTTTTAAATAAGCGATTTCAACATCATCGTTGAGAATTGCTTGGTCATTTTTAATCGCTAGGTGATTAGATAAACCTACAGGTAATATCTGATCGATATTCCTAAATTTAAAGCTAATTTGCTTCTGTAATTGTTGCATATTTTTTTCAAAATAATTGCATAGAAGTATCCGACTCAAGATATGCGGACGATGGTGAATCTCAAAATATTGAGACATGCCAACACAATCTGCACTTAACATTTGCGCCATTGTATATGAGGGTTGTGCCAGTTTTCCAAATTTATTTTGCACAAACTTTCTAACAATATATTTGATTTTTTTTACTAGATTACTTTCCCAATGCCCATACATCACCATTTGACTATCAATTAAAAAGTCTTGTAGATCAGAGGGTTGATTAAAGAAGAAATCATCATTTAAATAAATAAAATAATCTGAAATACTCGGTATATTCCAAAGCATCGTTTCAATACTTAAAGAATTAAACGTCGGCAATGCAAATTCGTATCCTCTAAACAACTCCGTGTGGTCGACCACTCTAATCTTGCCTTTCTCACAGAGATTCTGCTGCTCAAACTGATCCAGCCATTGTGGTGTTTGTTGATCAGTGACTACATAAATTTTCCCGCAATACGGTACAAATTTGAGTATGGAGGCAATACAGAAATAAATTTCATCATTACTCGCAAAACGCGTTGCATCTAAAGCATTTGACGATGCAGTTTGATTTATAAATTGTTGACGCTTGTTTTTTAACTTAGGATCATTTCCATCCACCCAAGCAATTACGATATCAATAGGTTGTATTGTATCTTTCATAAATCAAACTCTTGTAATGATGTCGTCTTACTTACTGCCAAGACTCTTTGATCCAATCAGAAGGCAATACATAGCGATACCACTTACCACCACCACCAGAAACTGCATCAGGTGGGTTAATCTCACCATGGAAAATAATAATTTTTGCACCTTTCGGCTTGATTGGCGGTTGGAAATACGCAAATGGTACTTTTCTTAAACAGTGGTATTTGTAACTCTTACACCAATCTTTATCCCAATAACTCAACTTCCCCTCTTTGTGTACAAACCAAGAGAGATATTCTTGTTCATTGCGGAATTTTTGACGAATTTCATCAAAGTTTTCACGGAAATACGGCAAAATTCCAGAAAATTCGCCGAGTTTAAAGCGATACACGGAACTATTTCCCGTCACACGCCATGGACGTTTCCAATCGTGGATAATTAAAAACTCACCTGGTGCCTGAAAAAAACCATCGATGTTGTCGACAATCACGACGTCTAAATCAAGAAAAAGCGCATTGCCTTTTAAACCATACAGATCAGGTTCAAAGGTAGATAATTTATTCCAACCACGCTCAGGCGAACCCTCAGGTAAGTCTAGGGATGGAATCGGGAAACATTGAACATTTGGGTCGATGCCTTCTGTACGATCGGTCAAACACACCATCTTAAATGGCAATGTAAGATGGCGTTTCACCATGTTATACAAACGATTGACGTATTCAGCACCGTATTTGGTTCCCCACTTCATACATATGATAATATTATCCTGTTGAGGTTCTGGTGAGTTTTGCTGAATATTTGACATCTTATATTACCCAAATAATTTTTTAATTTTAGCACTCAACCCATGAACAAAACGATGTTTTGCATTCGCCTTATCACTAGTCAAAAAATTAATTTGAATCGATTGGCGTTGTCCCTCATACGGAACATAACCATGCCAACCATTATCAGTCACCTTAAATGCAACCAGCGTACCTGGACCTGCATTAATTTCTTCTACATAATTTTCTATATTTTTTTCGTCATTCAGGATTCGTAAACGTCCTGTTGGTGCATCCCAAGATTCATTTAGATAAATTAAAATGGTCACTAGTTTAGTTTTAGAATCGGAGTGAATACGACCATCTTTTTGACGAGAATAACCACGTAAAGTAATCATCATTGGATGTTCCATGACATCCACATCAAACTTTTCAGTCAAAATTTGACGAAACTCTTTACAATCTAGTGACTTCAAAAACCGATCAAAATGCGGTTTGAGTTCAACATCATTAATGTTATAGCTCCCACCCTGCTCAATCTTTGGAAAGTCCTGTATCACAGATTGAACTTCACTATCTTGTAACGCATTTTCCACAACAAAATATGGATAAGGTGAAGTAGAAACCCCCGCTTCTTTTAAAGCATCTAATTTTAAAATATGAGCCATAGTTATAATTCAACTGAATGGTATAGTTGCGAGGAATTATAACGTAAAAAAGTCATTTATGTTACGTGGACAAGAGCAATCAATAAAATTCCTATGCACGACATATACACGTCAATTCACCCCAAACAAGTCTCTGGTATAGATCTTTTCCATCACATCACTGAACATAGGCACCATCCGATTGACAATGATGAGATCAGACAGTGATTTAAACTTTTGTAGGCTAAATTCAACAGGATGACCTAGATATTCACTTACATCCAGAGTCGGTTCATAAATAACAATTTTAACTCCCTGATCAGCCAGTCCTTGCAACACATCATGTATCGCAGACTCCCTAAAATTATCGGAATCGGCTTTCATGGTAAGTCGATAAATCCCAACACAGGATACGTCTCGACTTAAAATATCATCAATAATTGCCTGCTTGCGAGTTTGGTTGGATCGGATAATGGCTGAAATCAACTCTTGTGGTGTTTCATGATAATTGGCAAGCAACTGCTTGGTATCTTTTGGCAGACAATAACCACCATAGCCGAAAGATGGATTGTTATAGTGATCACCAATACGTTGATCTAAACCCACGCCCGTAACAATGTCCAAAGTACTTAATCTGTTTTTTAAGCAATAGGTATCCAGTTCATTGAAGAAAGCCACACGCATGGCTAAGTAAGTATTGGAAAATAGTTTAATCGCCTCGGCTTCTGTCGAATCCACACATAGAATCACTGCATCTTTTTTAATGCTTGCCTTAAGATAGAGCTTGGCTATCTTTTCAGCCCGCTTTGACTTTTCCCCCACAACAATTCTTGATGGATATAAATTATCCTGTAGCGCCTGCCCCTCCCTCAGAAACTCAGGAGAAAAGATCAGGTTTTTAAGACCTAAACGTTTGGATAGCTCAGCCGTATAGCCAACTGGAATGGTCGATTTTAAAACAATCAAGGCTTTGGGGTTAATTGCCTGAATATCAGCAATCACGTTTTCTATACTTGAGGTGTCAAAATAATTGGTTTCAGAATTATAGTTGGTTGGTGTTGCGATAATGATCAGCTTGGCATGTTGATAAGCCAGCGCTTTATCACAAGTTGCATCAAGGTTAGATTCGGATAGATAGTTTTGAATACAGGAATCACTGATCGGTGAAATTCGCTGGTTAATATTTTTCACTCTAGCCTGGTCAATATCAAGCACAGTGACATCGTGTTGTCTTGAAAATAATAATGCATTTGATAGGCCCACATAGCCTGCTCCAACCACCGTAATTTTCATTATTGCTCTATTTTGCTTCGCTTTAGAGACAACTTAGTTCAGTTAAATGAAAGATTGATGATGCTTTGATTGCAGTCTATTGACAATTTGGTAATAAAAAAGCGAAGCCTAAGCCTCGCTCTTTCAAACATTTGGACTTACTTCACATAAGTCAGCCAATCTGCATATTTGTCATTACGACCTTGAACCGCATCAAAGAAAGTCTTCTGAATCACAGTGGTGATCGGACCACGTGAACCACAACCGATTTCACGGTCATCATATTCACGAATTGGTGTCACTTCCGCTGCTGTACCTGTAAAGAATGCTTCATCAGCGATATAGAACTCATCACGGGTGATGCGGCGTTCAACCACTTCATAGCCCAAGTCTTTGGCAATGGTAATCACGGTTTGGCGGGTAATGCCCTCAAGTGCCCCACCAGCCAAATCAGGCGTATGTAACACGCCATCCTTGATCAGGAATACGTTCTCACCTGCACCCTGACATACAAAGCCCTGTGGATCAAGCAACATGGCTTCGTCATAACCTGAACGCGCCACTTCCTGATGTGCTAGGATTGATACCGTATAGTTACCACAGGCTTTTGCCTTACACATGGTCACGTTTGGATGGTGGTGGGTAAATGATGAGGTTTTAACACGAATACCACGTGCCATTGCCTCTTCACCAAGGTATGCACCCCAGCCCCACGCGGCAACCGCAGCATGGATGGTATTGTCAGTCGCGGCAATTCCCAGCTTCTCAGAACCAATCCAGATCAATGGACGCAAGTAGCAGGATGCCAATTTGTTTTCACGTACAACGTCAATTTGTGCCTGTTCCAATGTCGCTTGATCAAATGGAACATTCATTTGATAAATTTTTGCTGAATTTAACAAGCGCTTGGTATGGTCTTGTAAACGGAAGATTGCAGTACCATTTGGGGTTTCATAAGCACGGACACCTTCAAAAACACCCATACTGTAGTGCAGTGTGTGTGTTAAGACGTGGATTTTTGCATCACGCCAATCAACCAATTTTCCATCTTGCCAAATAAAACCATCACGATCAGCCAAATTCATGGCACATACTCCAAATTTTTACACAATCATTTTTTGTAACCCCCTTTAATTCCCCCTTGATAAGGGGGGAAACAAAAGGGTTTGAATAAAGTTACAAAAAATTTATTCAAAATCTAATGCAATAATTGCACTCGGATCAATTAATCTTTGCCATAACTTGTAAACGATCTCACGGGTATCGTGCCAGTCCGCAGCATTGACTTGCATAGATTGATTTGCAAGGGCTAAACGGTGGCTCTCGGCTCGTTCACGGAGATAAGCTTGTATGAGTGCTGTGGCATCTTCACTGGATAAGCAGCCTGCTTGAGCAGCATCTTCAAGAATTCTTACATTGTCGGAAAAATGGGCGAGATCTGGATTCGTCCCACTCCATGCAAGCACTGCATACTGTGCCATAAATTCGATGTCAACGATACCACCTGAGTCCTGTTTTAAATGAAAAATCCCATGTTTTTTTTGCTCTGTCGATGAACCAAGGTGATCTTTCATTTTTTGACGCATTTTCAGCACTTCCTGACGAACTTCATCTTCATCACGGACTTGGGTCAGAATCTGGCAACGAATCTGTTCAAACTGCTGGCATAAATCGGTATCACCTGCGATTGAACGTGCCCGAACCAGTGCCTGATGTTCCCATAGCCATGCGCTTTTTTGCTGATAATGTTCATAGGCTTTCAGACTAGTGACCAACATCCCTGCCTCACCCGAGGGTCTGAGACGTGTATCAATTTCATACACCCGTCCATCCAGCGTTTGCGTGGTCATCAGGGACATAAACTTTTGTGCCACCCGAATGGCGAACTCGGCACCACTAATGCTTTTCTTGCCATCGGTTTCACTTTGTTCCTCAAGTGCATGAATAAACACCAGATCAAGGTCAGAACCATAACCCAACTCAATCCCACCCAGCTTGCCATAACCAATCACCGCAAAGCCTTTGGCATCGAGACGACAGCGCTGACCATTGATTCCAACAGGATAGCCATGCCGTTCCACCACCGCCTGATAGGCTAAATTTAAAGTTGCCTGTACGCTGACTTCGGCAATATCGGTTAAGGCATCGGAAACCTTCATCAGTGGACTTTCAGCCAGTACATCGCTGGCGGCAACAGTCAATACATTGCTCTTTTTGAATAGCCGCAATACCCGCATCTGGTCTTCGACCTGATCAATCTCAATACGTAGTAATTGCTGGCGTAATGAATCCTCTAAATCCTTGCGTTGCGGCAAGCCAAAATCCATCGACAAGAATTCATCCAGCAACACTGGATATTGCGCCAGTTCCTCACAAATCCAGGGACTGACGGTTGCCATTTTGACCAGTCGCTGCAAGGCACCACGACTTTCCATCAACATCACCAAATACACGGTACGGCGCAGCACTGACTCCACCAAGGGCATCAAACGTAACAAAGCGACTTGTGGTTGCGGTGACTGTAAGATTGCCTCGATCAAATGCGGCCAGAATTTCTTTAAACGTTCCAGCGCACTGGCTGGGATTTTGCGTAGTGCTTGCCCATGCCAGAAATTTTGAATCAAATTCTTGGCATCTTCATCCAGCACCGTGTTGAGACGCTGTTCCAGTTGTGAAAAATCATCAATCGGTGCAGAAAACTCCTGTTCCTGAATCAGTTGCTTGAACTGAACTTTCACCTTGTCACGCTTCTGGTTCAACACATCGAGAAAGGCTTGCCAATCTGCAAAGCCCAAAGTCTCAATCATGCGCTGCCTTAATTCAGGTTCATTTGGCAGGGACTGGGTTTGCTGATCATTCAATGCCTGAATAGCATGCTCAACCCGTCTTAAAAACAGGTAGGCATCTTCAAGGTCAATCACCGCCTGCTGATCCAGTAATTCAGCCTCACCGAGATGATGTAAATTGACCAGACATTGACGGTCCTGCAACTCACGTTTTGAGCCACCATAAATCAGCTGAAATACTTGGACGATAAATTCAATTTCACGAATGCCGCCAGCACCAAGTTTAATATCATCCTCAATATTACGGCGCATCACCTCACGTTCGATCATGGCTTTCATTTCACGCATTGCGGCAAAGGCGGAATAATCCACATAACGGCGGAAAACAAATGGACGCGCCATTTCCATCAGTTCAGCGCCTGCCTTGCCACCTGTAATCACCCGTGCCTTGATCCAGGCATAACGCTCCCATTCACGTCCATGCTGGCTTAAATATTTTTCCAGTCCCGTATGGCTAATCGCCAAGGCAGAACCATCCCCCCAAGGACGTAAACGCATATCAACACGGAATACAAAACCATCCGCACTAATGTGATCCAGCAAGTAAATCAGCTTTTGTCCCCAGAGAATGCAGAACTGCTGTACATCTATACATTTACGCCCATTGGTTTCACCCTGTTCATCAAAGGCAAATATCAGGTCAATGTCACTGGAAAGATTCAGCTCCTGCGCACCCAACTTCCCCATACCAATCACAATCAAGTCCTGAACCTGACCTGAATAGCCTATCGGTTCGCCATGTTTGGCAATCAGGGGAACAAGTGCAAATGCCTTGGCTGCACAGATACAGGCATCAGCAAAATCAGAAAGTTCACGGGTCAGGGTAACGACATTGGTGAGTTGATTGGCATCCTGCCAAATCCAGCGAAACATCAGTCTGGCACGTAGAATACGCAAGGCTTTCATCCAGGCCTGCTCATCAGTTAAATCTATGACAGCATGCTGGACTTTCTGGTGGATACTTTCAGTTGAAAGCGAATCAAGAAATTGATCTTCCAAGTAGTCTTGTTCTAATTGTGTCTGGTATAAATTTAAAACTTGCTCAGCATATTGGCTTGCAACCAAGGTTTTTTGTCGCTGTTCCACATTCATATAAAAAAGCTCGACTAATGTCATGTCATCTCAGATCATTTATATCAGTTACGAACTTATCTTTAAATTCTCTTTAGGCTAATTTTACTTTGGTTTTAGGTTGTTCAACACATACATCCATGTGCTCACCTGCGACTGGCAACAGCACCTTAAAGGTGGTTCCCTCACCCTCTTTCGAGCTGACGCTAATTTCGCCATGATTTAAATCGACAAAACGCTTGCACAAGGTCAAGCCTAAGCCTGCACCCTTTTCACCTGCCGTACCTTTTAAACTGACAGTTAGGCGAGGATGGAACAACTCTGCCATTTGCTCATCGGTCATACCCAAACCTGTATCCTGAATATAAATGGCAACATGGCGACCCTGCTCTTCCGCCCGAATCGACACCACGCCTAAACCATCTATATCGGTAAATTTCAAGGCATTGGACACCAAATTCTGAATCAGGGAAGTGACCATATTCATATCAGCATAAGCCTTGATATGTTCTGGCACATCATTGATCAGGTTTATATTTTTCCTGACCGCAAGCGTCCTTAAAACATCCGTGACAATGGTGGTCACTTGTCTTAACTTAAACTCAATAGGATAAGCGCTAAAGCGTCCACCCTCGGCCATTGACCAATTTAACAGACTTTCCAGCAGGTTATAGGTCGACTGGGCAGTATCATAAAGATAGTCTGCAATATTCTGGACACTTGCCTCATCCAGTGTGTCACGCTCTTTTGCCAGAATCTCGGAAAAACCCAGCAAACCATGAAATGGCGCACGGAGGTCATGGGAAATAATGGAGAAGAACTTGGTTTTACTAAAATTAAGCGCCGCTTCCTGTTGGTATAATTCTTTTAATTCGTCATGGTTAAACTTCAATTCCAGTTGCTGCATGAAACTGACACAATGCGCCTGCAACAATTGTTTTTGTAAGTCAGTAAATTCCTGAGCCGCTTCATCGAATAAAATCACATAACCCAAGGCAGTCTGATTGGGATGTCTGAGTTGCAGGGCGATTGCGGTTTGCGCTTTTCGCTTAAGTGAAGCCAGAAAAGCCAGCAATGTTGGATATTGTGGATGTTTACAGTCAATCAGGTCATCATTCACAAATAAGGTATTTAAGCTCTTGGTAATTTTTGAAGAATCAATCACTTTTAATTTTTCAGGGCAACGATGCCAAAGATAAGGTTCCTGATGAAAAACAAGCAATGCGGTATTGGCCTGCATCAGGTTTCGGTTAAACTGCAAAAATTGCTCAAGCAAGTTTTGTTCTGAAGTTACACCTAAAGAAAGAGAAATTTTACAAGCACTTAACTTATCAGCCTGATGTAATTCTAATAGTTGAATCGCCATGCTCGCCTCTCGAATATTATCGTTATGACATGTATGTAGGTTTTATTTAAAAAAGAATGAGAAAATCATCCCCACTATTAACAAACTTTAACATAAAAGACAATTCTTGATTAGATCAATTCGCAACAAAACGTGACCTTTCAACAAAAATTTATTTCTGCTTATAAAACAAGCAACTTCGCTGTTTCTGAACATTTTCATGAAAACACTTGACATCCTCCCCGACCT
>NZ_DDAH01000158.1:0-17697 GCF_002333245.1 Acinetobacter sp. UBA2063 | reverse complement strand
GGAAGCAGCAAAAAGATCAGTCTTATGAACGATCCGAACTGCGGGATTTGGTTCGTCCACGTCTTAGAATCGCAATTGTAACTGAAACATGGCCACCAGAAATCAATGGTGTGGCTTTATCCATGATGCAGTTATGTCAGGGCTTGCAACGTCTTGGGCATAAAATCCTGTTGGTTCGTCCAGTTCAGAAAGAAACCTGTGCGGAATTTCATCCTGAACAGGAGTGTCTGGTGCTGTCCCAACCGATTCCAAAATATCCAAGCCTGCAATTTGGCTGGCCGCAATATCTAAAGGTCACCAAAGCTTTTGAAAAGTTTTCACCTGATGTGGTGCATATTGTGACTGAAGGGCCTTTAGGACTCACTGCATTACAGGCAGCCAAAGCAAAGAAGATTGCGGTGTCTAGTGGCTTTCATTCGCCTTTTCAGGATTTTAGCCGCTTCTTTGACCTAGCCTTTCTGGTTAAGCCCATCCAGCGTTACTTAACCTGGTTTCATAACAGTACCGATGTGACCTGTGTACCGAGCCAGTATACCGAACAGGCACTGCGTGGTTTTGGCGTGACTTGTCCATTGGTTGTGGTTGGCCGTGGTGTCGATACGGTACGGTTCTCCCCCAAACATCGTTCCCAGCGACTGCGCCAACAATGGTGTGTCGATGCTGATACCCGTGTGATGCTGTATGTCGGGCGCTTATCACCCGAAAAAGAAGTTGATGTGCTGATTAAAAGCTTCCATGCCTTGCAGGTCCAGCAGGGTGTCAATATCAAGTTTGTGATTGTGGGTGATGGGCCTGACCGTATCCGACTCAGCAAGATGACCACATCCAAAGACGTAATCTTTATGGGAAGTCTTGGTGGGCATGAGTTGGCAACAGCCTACGCAAGCGCAGATGTTTTTACCTTTGCCAGTCAGGCGGATACCTTTGGTAACGTGGTGCTGGAGGCAATCGCCAGTGGTTTGCCCGTGATTGCCTATGACTACGTCTGTGCACACCAGCACGTCAAACACAATATCACAGGATGGTTGAGTCCTTTGGGTCATACAACCGACTTGATCCAGTCCATTTGCCGTTTACCCGCGCTTCCTCAATTGCGGCAAATGGGTTTGCTGGCCAGTGAAAGCGTACAGCACAGCAGTTGGCAGTTTCCTGTACAGCAACTTGAACAAGCACTTTATCAGGTGCTGAAGGAGTCTCCCATGACCTCTACCTAAACTATTCTCAACAAGAGGAGAAAAAGTATGAAATTTCAAAATGCAAAAATAAAAATGCTCGATCTCGATTTAAAAGGCTGCGTATATCTCAATCATCTCTCCCAGACGCAAGCAGTTGCCCTGTTTTTTAAAACCATCAGTCGTTTGGGAGATGGACCTTTTTGGTATGTGATGCTGCTGTCCGTATGGATCATGCAGGGGTTGGCATACGGTCTACAAATTCTGTACCTGATTGTGGCAGGTTCAGCAGGCACCTTAATTTATAAATTCCTCAAACACAAAACCACACGTCCAAGACCTTACCAGGTCCATCAAGTCATTGTTTTAGGTGAACGGCCACTGGACCATTTTAGCTTTCCATCAGGCCATACCCTGCATGCGGTGATGGTTACGATGACCTTGGGCTATATTCAACCCATCTTATTATTGTTGATGTTGCCATTTACGATTCTGGTTGCATTGTCACGAATGATTCTTGGGCTACATTATCCAAGTGATGTGATTGTGGGGGCGATCATTGGGGCATCGGTTGCAAGTACAATCATCGTGCTGGCACCGAGCTTTAATATTCTTTTATAAATATCACAGTAAATTTTGGGTGAATTTACCGAAACAGCACTATCCCTTAAATCTGCTGATTTGTTAAAGTAGGCTAAATCACATTCATTACACTCAGGTTGTCACATGGGCTTACGTTGGACAGATACGATTGATATTGCGATTGAACTCACCGAAGCGCATCCAGATGTTGATCCACAATGGATTCGTTTTACCGATTTACACGCATGGGTCTGTGCCTTGCCTGACTTTAGTGATGACCCAAACAAGTCAACAGAGGGCTTGCTGGAAGCCATCCAAATGGCATGGCTGGATGAGGTTCGATAAAAATTCATCAGAAATTAGCGAACTTTTACAGATTCAAGCTGATTATTGGTGCTGACATCGGTATAATGCGGCAAATTTTTTTAATGTTTAGACCTAGATTAGGGAGCCAATCATGGCAATTGAACGTACTTTATCAATCGTAAAACCAGATGCAGTTGCAAAAAACCACATCGGTGACATTTTTGCCCGTTTTGAAAAAAATGGCTTAAAAATTGTTGCAACTAAAATGAAACACCTTTCTCAAGCGGATGCTGAAGGTTTCTACGCTGAGCACAAAGAACGTGGTTTCTTTGCTGACCTCGTTGCATTCATGACTTCTGGTCCAGTGGTTGTTTCAGTTCTTGAAGGCGAAAACGCAGTTCTTGCTCACCGTGAAATCTTGGGTGCTACAAATCCTAAAGAAGCGGCTGCTGGCACAATCCGTGCTGACTTTGCTGTAAGCATCGACGAAAACGCGGCTCACGGTTCTGATTCAGTTGCTTCTGCTGAGCGTGAAATCGCTTACTTCTTTGCTGACAACGAGATCTGCCCACGCACTCGTTAATCCAAAGCATTCAGGCCAGATAAGTGGTATACTGCTTATCTGGTTTTTTATTTTCTTATAGATCGGTTTGTGTAAATAATGCACAGCCTTTTCTAGCGTTGACATCTTTTAGGTAAATTCACATGAGTTCTGTAGCCGTAGTTTCATCAGAAAATCTGTATGAAAAACAACAGTCCTGCGCTACGCCTGTGGTTCAAGCTACTGCTGCAAAAGTGAACCTATTGGGCATGTCTCGTCCTGAACTGGAAAAATTCTTTGAAGACCTGGGCGAAAAGAAGTTTCGTGCTGGTCAGGTAATGAAATGGATTCACCAGTATTTCGTGACTGATTTTGCTGAGATGAGCAATATCTCAGGCAAGCTGCGTGAAAAACTGGAAAAGATTTGTGAGATCAAGGCACCTGAAGTGGTGCACCGCAACTATTCCAAAGACGGTACACGTAAGTGGGTGTTCCGTGTTGGCGATGGCGAGGGTTCCCTGGTTGAAACCGTGCTGATTCCTGCTGAAGATAAAACAGGTGCACGCAAGACCCTGTGTATTTCTTCGCAAGTTGGTTGTGCGCTGGATTGCTCATTCTGCTCTACAGGCAAGCAAGGTTTCCAGCGTGATTTAACCCCTGCGGAAATTATCGGTCAGCTCTGGATGGCAAACTATTCCTATATGGAAGATGTGCCTGTTGCTGAGCGTGAACGTACTGTAACCAATGTTGTGATGATGGGCATGGGTGAGCCATTGCTCAACTATGATGCTGTCCTGAGCTCCATGCAGTTGATGCTGGATGACTTTGCCTATGGCATGTCCAAGCGCCGAGTGACGCTGTCAACATCAGGTGTGGTTCCGAAAATTGACCAGTTGGCGCAGGATATAGATGTGGCACTGGCGATTTCACTGCATGCACCAAATGACGAGTTGCGTAATGAACTGGTGCCAATTAATAAAAAATACCCATTACAACAACTGATTGCTGCATGTCAGCGTTATCTGGCAAAAGATGGCAACGAAAGTGCTCGCCGTCATGTCACCATTGAGTATGTGATGCTGGATGGGGTCAATGACCAGCCTGAACATGCACAGCAGTTATTAAAACTATTGAAAAACCTGCCAAGTAAAATCAATCTGATTCCATTTAATCCATTCCCGCATGCGCCTTATGGGCGTTCAAGCCGAAACCGTATTATTGCATTCCAAAAAACTTTGTCTGATGCAGGTTTTGTGTGTACGATTCGTCAGACACGTGGCGATGATATTGATGCTGCCTGTGGTCAATTGGTGGGACAGGTGGCTGACCGTACCCGTCGTGCCGAACAGTGGAAAAAGAAAGTGGCGCAGCAACAAGAAATTTTGCGCACACAAGGATAATACTTGAGGGTAAAGTGTTGAATACAACTCGACCAAAAACGATTATAGCAAGTGCTATTGTATTTACTGTCTTGGGCCTGGGTGCCTGCCAATCAAACACACTGAAAAAAGACCCTGAAAAAGGGGTGCAGGTGCGTACACAGCTCGCCGCAGAATATATTCGTACAGGTGACTTGGATTCAGCCAAACGCTCCCTTGATCAGGCGTTGAAAGTCGATTCCCGTGATGCAAAAGCCAACATGATGATGGGCATATTGCTGCAACAAGAGGGCAGTAAACCCAATATGGAGAAAGCGGACGCCTATTTCAAGCGTGCGATTTCCTCTGAGCCGAATAATGCACAGGCCCGTAATAATTACGGTACATATTTGTACCAGCTGCAACGTTATAATGATGCCATTGAGCAATTTACCCGTGCGGGTGCAACCCTGGGCTATGAGCAGCGTTATCAGTCGCTGGAAAATCTGGGGCGGATCTATTTAAAACTGGGCGATGTTGCGAATGCTGAAAAATCATTCAAACAGGCGCTACAGGCGAATCGAAATGCCACCATCTCCATGTTAGAGTTGGCGGAAATTTTCTATTTGCAGCAGAATAATAGAGATGCATCACAGCTTTATGAACAATATGTTCGTAATGTGGGGCAGAAGAATCAGGGTGCCCGTGCACTCTGGATTGGTATACGCATTGCTCGAGCCAATGCGGATCAGTTGGGAATGCAGGTGCTGGTCAACCAGATGCGCGCCTTGTTTCCTGATAGTCCAGAATATCAACGTTATTTGCAATTACAGTACAGTACTGAGGCCGTATGGAAATAAATCCAAATTCACATCAGCCAACTGGCTCAAACTCACTTTCGTCATCGTTGGGAAATATTCAACGACCTGGTGAGTATTTGCGTCAAATTCGTATTGCACAAAAGAAAGAACTTGAAGAGATTGCAAACGTATTGAACATGCCTGTCAAAACTCTGACTGCATTGGAGCAGGATGACTACAAGTCATTGCCTGAGGCGACGTTTATCAAAGGATATTACCGTGCCTACGCAAAATTCCTGAATGCGGACGCCAGCGCCATCATCCAGCGTTTTGATGAAATCTATGTCAATGACACGGGTCTCAAGGCAAATCATGCCCTGAGTAACTCACCAATCAAGACCATGGGTAAGCTTGCTGGTTCGAAAAGTGTGCGCAACCGTAAATGGTTGAATCGTATTGCTATTTTAGCTACTGTTTTAGTCTTAGGTTGGTTGGCAGTGATGGCTGTACAAAATTGGACATCTAGCCAGAAAGATGAGGCGGATGTGCCTAAAATCACCAACTCGGATGTTGAGATTCTTCCAATGGGGAATAGTGTTGCAACAACGGGTGACCAGCTTGTATTGAATTTTAGCCGACCAACCTCTGTGCATATTGTTGATGCAACAGGTAAAGTGCTGGCTACAGGTCGTCAAGCATCTACATTAACTTTGAGTGGTGAATCACCATTCCAAATTCGTTTAGATGATGCAACCGCTGTATCCTTGACCTTAAATCAGGAACAGATTTCCTTGTCTCCATATACTGTCAATGGAAAAGCAGATTTCCGTTTGTCTCGTTAACGCCAAAGAGTAGAGCTATACGATGATTGTGAACCCCATTAAACGCCGTTTGACTCGAAAAATTCGGGTAGGTTCGGTGTATGTCGGTGGTGATGCCCCGATTAGTATTCAAAGCATGACCAATACCGAAACCTGTGATGTCGATGCAACGGTTGCGCAAATTCAGCGCTGTGCCGATGCAGGTGCCGACATCATGCGTATTTCTGTGCCTTCAATGGAAGCGGCGGAGGCGTTTGGTGCCATCCGTAAGCGTGTTTCTGTACCATTGGTGGCGGACATTCACTTTGATCATCGTATTGCCTTGGCTGTTGCCGATTATGGTGCAGACTGTCTACGGATCAATCCAGGAAACATTGGTTCAGACCAAAAAGTCCGTGAAGTCGTGGCTGCGGCCAAACATCATGGCATCTCAATCCGTATTGGGGTGAATGCGGGATCACTGGAAAAAGACCTACAGGTCAAATATGGTGAGCCGACAGGACAGGCCCTGCTTGAGTCTGCCATGCGTCATATCGACATTCTTGATCGTTTAGACTTTCATGAGTTTAAAGTCAGTGTTAAGGCATCGAATGTATTTTTAACCATGGATGCTTATCGTTTGCTGTCCCAGCAGATTGATAATCCACTGCATCTTGGTGTGACTGAAGCAGGGATTTACCGTACGGGTACGGTAAAATCTGCGATTGCTTTAGGTGGCTTATTGATGGAAGGCATTGGCGATACTATGCGTATTTCGCTCGCGGCTGAACCTGAGGATGAAATTAAAATCGGTTTTGATATTTTAAAATCGTTGGGCTTACGCTCAAATGGTATTAACTTTATCGCCTGCCCAAGCTGCTCACGTCAGGAATTTAATGTGATTCAAGTGATGCAGGCTTTGGAAGAGCGTCTGGAAGACATTCGTACCCCAATGGATGTTTCTGTGATTGGCTGTAAGGTCAATGGACCTGGGGAAGCCAAAGAGGCGGATATTGGTGTTGTGGGTGCTGCACCTCGTTCGCTGGTGTATCGTAATGGTGAAAAAAGTCATTTAATTGACACCAATCAGTTGGTTGATGAAATTGAAACAATGGTTCGTCAACGTGTTCAAGAGCTTGAAGAAGCTAAGTCCAAAGAAATTATCCGCACAAGTTTTTGAGTAGGTCATGAGTTCAATTGTTGCTATCAAGGGTTTTAATGACATTCTTCCAACGCAAACCGCGGCATGGAGAAGTCTGGAACAACAACTCGCATCTTTGATGGATGCCTATGGTTATCAACAAATCAGGTTGCCGATTGTAGAGCAGACAGGTTTATTTAAACGTGCCATTGGTGATGCAACTGATATTGTTGAAAAGGAAATGTATACCTTTTTTGATAAAGGTACTCCACCTGAATCGCTGACTTTGCGTCCAGAAGGTACGGCTGGGTGTGTGCGTGCGATGTTGGAACATAATTTATTGCGTGGCGCAACACCGCGTGTTTGGTATGTGGGCCCAATGTTCCGCTATGAAAAGCCACAAAAAGGTCGCTATCGCCAGTTCCATCAATTTGGTGTTGAAACTTTTGGTGTGGCAACGCCAGATATTGATGCAGAAATCATTTTAATGACGGCTCGCCTATGGAAACGTATGGGTGTAGCAGCAAATGTTCGTCTAGAACTCAATACTTTAGGTGAGACGGATGAGCGTGCGGAATATCGTGCTGCTTTGGTTGAGTTTTTAAATCAGCACAAAGATGCATTAGATGAGGATTCACAACGCCGTTTAAGTACCAATCCATTACGTATTTTAGACTCTAAAATTGAATCAACACAAAAGATTTTAGAAAATGCACCAAAGTTGCATGATTTCCTAAAAGAAGATTCCATCCAGCATTTTCAGCAATTGCAGCAGTATTTAACGGATGCTGGGGTTGAGTTTGTGATTAACCAGAAACTGGTTCGTGGTCTGGACTACTACAACAAGACTGTTTTTGAATGGACCACCAGCATGTTGGGTTCACAGGGGACGGTTTGTGCGGGTGGCCGTTACGATGGTCTAGTTGGGCAGCTAAAAGGCAAGGTAGATCAGTCTGTGCCAGCAGTCGGTTTTGCTATGGGGATGGAACGCCTGTTGTTGTTGCTTGAGCAGGTCGAGCAGGCGAAAGAAGTGCGTGACTGTGAAGTGTTTCTGGTAGCCGAACCAGCTTATCAGGCAAAAGCTTTGGTGTTGGCAGAGCAAATCCGTGACCAGTTGGAAGCTGCGAATAGCAATATTCGCCTAAAAACTGGTTCTCAGGGCAGCATGAAAAGCCAGATGAAAAAGGCAGACCAGTCAGGTGCGGTCTATGCCGTAATTCTGGGTGAGCGTGAATGGGAATCACAACAGCTTTTGGTGAAAGAGCTTGCCACGGCTGAACAGTCACAGGTCAGCCTGACTGAGCTGACTCCATTTTTTGTCGAAAAATTTAAACAATAAATTGCACAATATTTAGGAAAAGGACAATCACATGAGTTTAAGTGATGAAGAACAACTCGACCAGATAAAGTCGTTTGCCAAAAAATATGGTTCTGCCATGATTAGCGGAATTCTCATTGCCCTGATTGCCTTTTTCGGATGGGAATACTGGCAAAAGAAAAACTTGGCTGAAGCCCAGAATCAAACCGCCAAGGTGCAAAAGCTGATGGATGAGGCGAAAGCGGTATCAGGTCAGCCAAATGCCTTGGCAACAGTCTCTGAAGCGGCAGACAAAATTGTCAAGGATGATGCGGATTCTGTGCAGGCGATTCAAACTCAATTTATCCTGGCGAAACTTGCTTATGATAAACAAGACTACGCTGCAGCTGAAAAAGCATTAAAGAAAGTTGAAAACTCGAAAGTCAAAGATGCGGGTTTGGTGCGGATTGTAAAAATACGTTTAGCGGATTCACAATTAGCACAAAAGAAATATGACGATGCTTTGAAAACCTTATCAACCGTGACTGAACCAGCGTTTAAAGCAACCGCAGATGAGTTGCGTGGCGATATCTATGTTGCGAAAAAAGACAATGCATCCGCGCGTAAGGCGTATCAAAGTGCCTGGGATAACCTGCTTGAGCGTAAACAGGAGCGTCAGCTTTTACAAATTAAACTCGAAAGTGTTGGCGTTTTAGTAGATGATCCTGAAATTGAGCGCCCGATCTTAGATACCAAAGTGGATGAGTCTTAATGCAGAATAAACTAAAACTACCTTTGGCCATTGCAGTTGCTTCAGCTTTATTGCTTGGATGTTCAAGTAATAAGGTTAAAGAGGCCAAACCAAATCCATTGCCGAAAATTCAGCAACAACAAGGCTTGAACCTTGTGTTTTCGCAAAGTGTTTCATCTACAAATGCGGCTGAGGCTTTACGCCTACAGTTGGATACCGACAATGGCATGATTTTTGCGATTGATCCTGATGGTCAGGTTTCTGCCTATAAGGGCAAGGAACAACTCTGGAAAAGCAAGATTACCAAACAGGAACTCACTGCTGGTGTAGAAGCAGCTGAGGGAATTGTTGTGGTGGGCAACCGTAAGGGACAGTTGTTTGCTTTAGATCAGGCTACTGGTAGCCAAAAATGGTCTGCCAAATTATCTGGTGCGATTTTGTCTCCTTCTCTCATTCAATCGGGACGAGTTATTACGATTGCAAATGACGGTACTGTATTTGCGCATGATGCTGTTACTGGACAGCAAGTGTGGGCCTATAAATTGCCAAACGTCCAGTTTAGCCTACGTGGTCAGCCTGCACCTGTACGTTTGGATGACCGTACTATTTTGGTCGCATCAGCGAATGCCTATGTATATGCATTGGATGTCATTAGTGGTGTGCCGCGTTTCCAGCGCCGTGTTGCGATCAGTGAAGGACGTTCAGACATCCAGCGCCTGATTGACATTGTAGGCGATCCTGTAGTTGCGGGGCAGTATCTGGTCACCACCAGTTTTCAAGGACAGGTTACAGTCACCGATCTGACCACACAGCGTGTGGTGTGGAGTGAAGATGCCAGTAGTACCAACCGCCCAGAAGTATCGGGTGATAAGGTATTTGTTTCTACGGTGGATGGTAAGCTGAATGCCTATAGCCTGAGCACAGGTCAGTTGGCTTGGCAAAATGAGGAGTTGCTGAACCGTCAGCTCAGTAACCCTGTCATGTTGGGGCAGAGCCTTGTGGTGGGTGATATGGATGGTGTGATCCATCTGCTTGATCCTGCTTCGGGTAAACTGGTTGGGCGTGCCAAAACCAGTGGTGAAGTGCAGTCACTACGCGTGATTGATAACCAGCTTTATGTTGCTACGCGGAAAGGTGCATTAAGCATTTGGCAGAATCGTTAATTTTAGCTCTGCTTGTGCTAAAATAATCAATTAGCGATTGCTAAACAGAACATTGATCGGGGTATTTGATTATCAAAGCCCCGAATTTTTATTGTGATTACTTGATCACCAAAATCTTCCATACTGTTTCTGATACGATGTCATCAAGATGGCTCGTCTGAATTAAGGTTAGTTTATGAAACCCGTTATTGCGCTCATTGGTCGTCCAAACGTCGGAAAATCAACGCTATTTAACCAAATCACCAAAAGTCGTGATGCTTTGGTTGCTGACTTCGCTGGTTTAACCCGTGACCGCAAATACGGTGATGCGGTTTATCAGAACAAATCGTTCATTGTGGTCGATACAGGTGGTATCGGTGAGAATGAGGGGGGTATCGACACCTATATGGCGGAGCAGTCAAAAACTGCCATCCATGAAGCCGATATCATTATTTTTGTTGTGGATGCCCGCGCTGGCTTATTGGCTTCAGATGAGCAAATTGCGCGTGAGTTGCGTACCCTTGGCAAGAAAGTCTACCTCGTTGCCAACAAGGTCGATGGTGTACATGCGGAAGCAGCCTTGGTGGAGTTTTATAAGCTCGGTATGGGTGAACCGATACAGGTTGCAGCCAGTCATGGTCGTGGTGTGCAGCAAATGCTGGAAGAGGTGCTGGCGGAAGTCCCAGAAGATGAAAATCCAGAAGAACACAATAAAAACACGGGCTTGCGTTTAGCAATCATTGGCCGTCCCAATGTGGGGAAATCAACGCTGGTTAACCGTTTACTCGGTGAAGAGCGTGTGGTGGCTTTTGACCAGCCTGGAACAACACGTGACTCGATTTATATTCCATTTGAGCGTGATGGCCGCCAATATACCCTGATTGATACCGCAGGTGTGCGTCGTAAAGGTAAGGTCGATGAAATGATTGAGAAGTTCTCAATCGTTAAGACCCTTCAGGCCATGAAAGATGCCAATGTGGTGGTTGTGGTGGTTGATGCCCGTGAGGGGATTGTAGAGCAAGACCTGCATCTAATTGGTTATGCGCTTGAAGCGGGTCGTGCCATGGTCATTGCCATCAACAAGTGGGACAACATGAGCGAGTATGACCGTAAGCAATGCAAGCTTGATGTTGAACGCCGTTTTGACTTTATTCCCTGGGCAAAAATCCACTTGATTTCTGCATTGCATGGAACTGGGGTGGGAGAATTATATCCATCTATTCACCGTGCTTATGAATCGTCAAACTTAAAAGTTTCACCAGCAAAACTGACCCAGATTTTAAATGATGCCACCGAGGCGCATCAACCGCCATCCATTGGTGGTCGCCGTATTAAAATGCGTTATGCGCATATGGGCGGACAAAATCCACCAACCATCGTGATTCATGGCAACAAGGTCGATAAAACCCCTGCGGATTACCGTCGTTATTTAGAGAACGTGTTCCGTAAAGTGTATAAGCTTGAGGGTACACCTGTAAAAATTGACTTTAAGACCTCAGAAAACCCATTTGAAGGGCGTAAGTCTCAAGTGGATGAGCGTGTTGCCGCACGTAAACGTCGTTATATCCAGAAATTTAAAAAGGCGGAAAAGAAATTCAAGCGTTAAGTTTTTTCTTGATGTCAAAAGCCCAAAGCAGACTTTGGGCTTTTTTATTGCAATGAGGGCAGTTATGGCACGCATCATCCAGATTTATGTTCAGGCCTTGGCTCAACTACTTGAAAAGAAGAAAACAGATTTTGCTGATTTAAGCCGCTTTAATCATTATAAAAAACAGCAGATTCAAGCTCAGCGTAATCACTTTCTCGCTCATCAGCTGGATTGCTCAATAGCAGATTTGGCTTTTGCTCAGCATGAACATGGCAAACCTTTTTTAACGTCTCATTCGCTACATTTTAACCATTCACATAGTCAGCAATATTATGCTTTGGCCATGAGTGAACGTGTTAAAGACATTGGGGTCGATGTTGAGGAATTGGATCGTCATGTTCGCTTTGATGCTTTGGCTCAGCATGCATTTCATCCCGAAGAATATCAAACATGGCAAGAAAGTCAGGATAAAGAATATTGGTTTAGGGTCTGGACGACCAAGGAAGCAATTTTAAAGGCATCGGGTTTGGGGATTCGTTTGGACCTGAATAGTTTAAATACCCAGATTCATCCAACCAGTCATGGAGGAATGTGTTCCCATCCACTACTGGGGACTTTTGCCTATCAGAATTTTATCTTAAATCAGAAGATTGTGTTGACAGTGGCATGGCGGGCAGAGCAATCCTGTCGTGGTTTTCAGTTTCCACAGATTGAGGTGGTTCAGCTATAAAAAATGCCAGCGATCATGCTGGCATTTTATTTGAATCAAGAGAAGTAGAAAGTTTAAGGAATCTCTTCTTCTTCAAACTCAGGTTTAACCTGGACAATAAAGTCCTGACGATTCAGGCCACGCCATAAAGCGAAAGCTGTACCGATATAAATGGATGAGTAAGTACCCACAAATACACCGATAAACATCGCCACAGAGAACCAGTGCAGACCATCACCACCCAGGAACATCATGGCAAGCACTACGAGTAACAGGGTCATCGAGGTGTGGATCGTACGGCGTAAGGTTTCAGTAAGGGCAATATCCACGATTTCACGTGGGGTTGCACCACGAATCTTACGGAAGTTCTCACGGATACGATCCGATACAACGATATTATCATTGAGCGAGAAACCAATAACTGCAAGTACTGCTGCTAGAACTGTTAAATCGAATGGCCATTGGAACAGCGCAAATGCACCAAAAATGATCACAATATCATGGAATAGCGACAGCACAGCGCCAATTGCCAGTTTGATCTCGAAGCGAATGGTTACATAGATCAGCATCAGCAGGAGCGCAAGTGCAACCGCACCCGCAGAACGTACATAAAGTTCATTACCCACTGCACCGCCGACAGAATCCACCTTATGCACTTCTGCGGCATTGTTTGGCAATTGAACCGCTTTGGTGATGGTGTTGTTCAGGTCTTCAACATTAAGGTCTTCCTGAACAGGCATACGCACGATCAGGTCAGTGTTACTGCCCAGAGTTTGTACCACGGCATCCTTGAATCCAGCACGATCCAGTGCCTGAACTACCTGAGCAGGCTGAACCGCCTGTTTATAGTTCAATTCAGCCGATATACCACCAGTGAAGTCCAGACCGAGGTTCAGGCCTTTGGTGACAATAAAGAAGATGCTGGCAATAGTCAGCAAAATCGAGAAGATTGCGGCAGGTTTGGCAATCTTCATGAATGGAATGATTTTTAGATTATCTGGACGACCGTATTGTTTTGAGTCTTGTTGAGTCAGATCAGTCATGTGAATCTCCTTAAATACTCAACTTTTTCAAATTACGGCGTTTGCCATAAATGAGCTGTACGATGGCACGAGTCACGGTAATCGCAGTAAACATTGAGCAGATGATACCGATCATCAAGGTCACAGCGAAGCCCTTGATTGGACCTGTACCAATTGCAAACAGAATAAATGCCACGATAAAAGTGGTTAGGTTCGAGTCAAAAATGGTGTTGTAGGCTCGATCATAACCCGCGACAATGGCTTGCTTGGGCGATGCACCCCACAGCATCTCTTCCCGTATCCGTTCACAGATCAGGACGTTGGCATCGACCGCCATACCAATGGTGATCACGATACCTGCAATACCTGGCAGGGTGAGGGAAGCGCCAATCCATGACATTACAGTAAGAATCATGGCAAGGTTGAACACCAATGCAAAGTTGGCAATCAAACCGAATAAACGGAAGAACACGATCATCCAGATCGCAACCAACAGGAAGCCGATTTGGGTAGATAACACGCCCTTATCAATATTTTCCTGACCCAGGCTAGGACCGACTACACGCTCTTCCACGAAGTACATTGGTGCAGCCAAGGCACCTGCACGAAGCATCAACGCCAGTTCAGCCGCTTCCTGTGGAGAGTCAAGCCCTGTGATACGGAACTGTGAACCCAACACGGCCTGAATGGTTGCGGCATTGATCACCACAGACTCGGTATATGGAGTACGAACTTCAGTTTGGGTCCCTGTTTGAGGATCAGTGACATAGCTGATTTTTTGCTTATTTTCAATAAACAGCACTGCCATTCGTTTACCCACAGCACCACGGGTGGCATCTGCCATGAGCTTGCCACCAGCGGAGTCCAGAGTAATGTTGACTTCTGCACCACCTGAATCCTGACTAAAGCCAGAGCTTGCGTTCTGGACGCGTTCACCGGTCAAAATACGGTTACGATTTAACAGAAGCTGTCGGCCACTATCCAGTGATTCATAGGCAAATACTTCCGTGCCTGGAGGAAGCGGCTGACCATTATATTTTCCTGTATATGGGTCAATATATTGATCATTACTATCAGCAACCAAGCGGAACTCAAGGTTTGCGGTACGTCCAAGAACACGTTTTGCCTCGGCAGTATCCTGTACGCCTGGCAATTCAACCACAATACGGTTGTTACCCTGTGTCTGTACCAGTGCTTCAGCCACACCCAACTCGTTAATACGGTTGCGTAGGGTGGTCAGGTTCTGATTCACTGCATAAGACTGGATTTCCTGACGGCGTGCATCAGTGTAATTCAGTTTTAAGGTGGCGCCTGTAGCCGTTGCAACCGCCTGCTGGGTAAACTCATTACTATTACGGCGCAGGAAATCTGCCGCGGCATCACGATCTGCGTTGTTAGCAAATTGGATGGTAATGGTGTTATTGCTTAAATTAAGGTTGTTAAACTTGATTTTGTTGTCACGAAATTGACGACGCAGATCAGTTGCAGATGTTTCCATACGCTGACTAATTGCTTTATCCATGTCGACTTCAAGCAGGAAATGTACACCACCACGCAAGTCCAAACCAAGTTTCATCGGTTTGGCCCCAATCTTTTGCAACCATTCTGGTGTGGTTGGTGCAAGGTTGAGGGCAACCACGTAGTCATCACCCAAATCACGGCGCAGCACTTCCTTGGCCTTTAACTGGGCCTCTGAGGAGTCTAAACGTAATAATGCCGCGTTGTTGGTGAAGCTGTTGTCGTGACTGCTAATGTTGGCAGCTTTTAAAATCTGCTCAGCTTTTTGCACTATGCTCTGATCAATCTGGGTACCTGCCTTTGCCCCAGAAATCTGGACAGCAGGTTCATCTGGATACAGACTAGGAAGTGCATATAACGTACTGATCACAAGTACCACAAGGATCAGTAAATATTTCCATGCAGGGTAACGCATTCGCTTTCTTCTTAAATGAAAAAGTCGTGCTGAGGCACGACGATCTTATGATTAAAGGTTGTTTAAAGTGCCTTCAGGCAATACTGAAATGACACTGGCACGCTGGATTTTGACCTCTACGCCACGAGAAAGCTCAACAACGGCAAAGTCACCATCAAGTTTGGTGATTCTCCCCATCAAACCACCAGCAAACACGATTTCACTGCCAACACCTAGGCTTTCAATCAAAGAACGATGTTCTTTGGCACGTTTCGCCTGTGGTCTCCAGATCAGGAAATAGAAGATCGCGATAAATACCGCAATCATCAATAAGTTTGCCATCAGGCTAGGACCTTGCTGGGCCGCTGGTGCAGCGTGAGCAGTAGAAATTAAAAAGCTCATTTCGATTTCCTAAAGTTAAAAAGCCAAAAAATTAACAATAAATTCCAATTCGTTTTGCAATGTACCCTGTCTTGCGGTCAGGCGCAAATCTTGATGCACTTACTTCACATTAGTCTTCAGGGCAGGGTGGAACTTCCAGTCCACGACGCGCATAAAAGTCCTGAACATAGTCATCAAATGTGCCGTTATCCAGTGCATCACGCATGCCCTGTGTCAGGCGCTGGTAGTAACGCAGGTTATGGATGGTGCCAAGCATGGAGGCCAGCATCTCACCACATTTCTCTAAATGATATAAATAGGCACGGGTGAAATTTTTACAAGTGTAGCAGTCACAATGTGGATCTAAAGGTCCTTTATCATGACGATATTTACTGTTACGGATTCTGACCAGACCATCAGTGACAAAATAATGGCCATTACGGGCATTACGAGTTGGCATCACGCAGTCGAACATATCGACACCACGGCGAACGGCTTCAACGATGTCTTCTGGTTTACCAACACCCATCAAATAACGTGGTTTATCCTGTGGCATTTTGTTGGGTAAATAATCCAGTACCTTGATCATTTCCTCTTTCGGTTCACCCACCGACAGGCCGCCAATTGCATAGCCATCAAAGCCAACCTCTAACAGGCCGTTGAGTGACTCATCACGCAGGTCTTCGTACATGCCACCCTGAATAATGCCGAATAAGGCATTTTTATTGTTGAGTTCATCATGATGGTGGGTTTTACAACGTTTTGCCCAACGCAAAGACAGTTGCAGAGATTTTTGCGCTTCTTCATGGGTTGCAGGGTAGGGTGTACACTCATCAAAGATCATCACGATGTCTGAATTGAGTACACTTTGAATCTCCATTGAAATTTCAGGAGACAGGAACACTTTCGAACCGTCGATAGGCGAGCGGAAAGTCACGCCCTCTTCCTTGATTTTACGCATTGCACCGAGGCTAAACACCTGAAAGCCACCTGAGTCGGTCAAAATTGGTTTATCCCATTTGATAAACTGATGTAGACCGCCATGCTCCTTAATCACTTCCAAGCCAGGACGTAAATATAAATGGAAAGTATTTCCCAAAATAATCTGTGCCTGAATTTCTTCAATGTCACGAGGTAACATACCTTTCACTGTACCGTAAGTACCCACGGGCATAAACACAGGTGTTTCAACCACACCATGCTCTAACGTTAATCGACCACGACGGGCGCGCCCCGACTGACCTAATTTTTCAAATTTCATGACACATCCTGAGCAAGATCGAAGCACTGCTTTGAGCGCAGCGCAAGGCGAAAAAACAGTTCGCTGATCAAAAGCGGCTATTTTCCTTGATTATGGCGTGTAGTTCTACTACTAAATGTAGCGAGGGATAAAATAAAAAAGTTTTCTGTATGAAGTGGCTGAATATTGGTTGGTGATGTGTGGAAAAGTCCCCCCTTTGAAAAAGCATAGGTATCTACAATCTGTAACCCCCTCCTAGCCTCCCCCTTGAAAAGGTGGAGAAACACCATTTAAATCAATTCTTTATAGGATTATTGAGAAGTCTCCCCCTGATAAGGGGGAGATCTAGAGGGGGTAAAATTAGAACTTGATGATCCTGCTTTGAAAAAGGGGGACTGAGGGGAATTCTAAAAATTCGGCTTATAGTCGAAATTATCTGTCGCAAGATTATCCTTAAACGGGCGAATGGTTTTCTTGGATAAGGTTAGGGTATTGATCAGGTTGTTGGGGAACACCTCGATCTGGTTATTAAATAATTCTACGTTACGGTTAAAGATGGTAATGGCAGCACCGACATTTTCATTTTGTTCCTGAATGTCATCCATCATCTTGCTATACAGCGCATCGGCTTTGAGTTCAGGGTAGTTCTCAACCACGACATTGAGGCTACGGATCAGTTCTTTACTCATTTTTTCAATGTGCTGTAACTGGGAAATATCCGTGTCATTCACATTTAAATTGAGAATCTGTTGACGTAGTTCAGTGACTTTTTCTAGTGTCGATTTTTCAAACTGGGTGTATTGGGCCAGCGTTACCTCTAAGGCTTCTAGCGTTTTGACTTTTTGACGTTCAAAATTTGCAACTTCAGACCAAGCGCGTTTGGTGGCATTGAAATAACGGACAATATTGTTGCGGATGGAAACGCCCCATACAATCAGTACAGATCGGAAGAGCG
>NZ_DDAH01000136.1:0-6317 GCF_002333245.1 Acinetobacter sp. UBA2063 | reverse complement strand
ATTCGTGGAAGTTACAGTAATGTTGTAGGCTTACCCTTATATGAGACAGTACAGTTATTAGAAAGCGTTAAGGCCTCCGTATAAAATTACCAGGCTGATACTTTCGGATATAAGAATTTTTATAAAATTTTGAGTTGGTTATGGCAGAAGAATTGCTGATTAACGTCACACCGATGGAATGTCGTGTGGCCTTGATTGAAAATGGAACGGTTAATGAATTATTCGTTGAGCGTACGGTAAAGCGTGGTTTGGTGGGTAATATCTACAAGGGCAAGGTGGTGCGGGTGCTGCCAGGAATGCAGGCCGCCTTTGTTGATATTGGTTTGTCCAGAACCGCTTTTTTACATATCAATGATATGGTGTGGCCCCGTTCACAGCCAACTCCCAACGTTTTTGAGTTGCTACATCCTGGGCAAATCCTGACGGTTCAAGTCATGAAAGACATGCTTGGCACTAAAGGCGCCCGACTTAGCACTGACCTTTCTATCCCATCCCGTTATCTGGTGATGATGCCTTTTGGCAAGCATATTGGGGTTTCCCAGCGCATTGAGTCCGAAGAGGAGCGTGACCGTTTACGCAGCATGATTGAGCGTATTCAGATCGAACACCAGTTACCAGGCAGCGTGATTGTGCGTACTGCCGCAGAGGGAGTGGATGAAGCGTCGATTGTGCAGGACATGTGCTATCTCGCCAAGCTTTGGGAATATATTCAACGTACCCAGCAAAGTACCGTTGTTCCATCCCTGATTTTTGAGGAATTGCCTTTGCCGCGCCGAGTGGTGCGTGATCTGGCCAGTGAACAAACTGCCAAAATTTATGTCGATTCACGGGAAATCTACGGCAAGCTGCAAGAATTTATTGATGAATTTATGCCGAGCATGCATGATCGTTTGATTCATTATCCTGGTGAAAAACCACTGTTTGACTTATACAACGTTGAGGATGATCTACAGAAAGCCTTGCAGACTCGGGTGGCGCTCAAGTCTGGTGGTTACCTGATGATTGACCAGACCGAAGCCATGACCACGATTGATGTCAATACAGGCTCTTATGTGGGTGGTCGTAGTTTAGAAGACACTGTGTTTAAGACCAATATGGAAGCCACACAGGTCATTGCAAGACAACTACGTCTGCGTAATCTTGGTGGGATTATTATTATTGACTTCATTGACATGCAGGAAGCCGAACACCGTGACGAGGTGATGCGCCAGTTTGAAAAGATGCTGGAACGGGATCATGCTAAGACCAAGATTACCCAGGTTTCGGAACTTGGTCTGGTTGAAATGACCCGCAAACGTACTCGCGAGTCTCTGGAACATTTACTGTGTGAATCATGCCCAACTTGTCAGGGGCGTGGTTATGTGAAGACCGCGGAGACAGTATGTTACGAAATATTTCGAGAAATCCTGCGCTATGCCCGTGCATTTGATTCCAAGGGTGGCTTTACTGTCGTTGCACATCCAGCGGTCATTGATCGGCTACTCACAGCAGAAGCCCCAGCCGTGGCGGATCTGGAACATTTCATTAATCGCGTGATTAAATTTCAGGTCGAAAATCTGTATACGCAAGAGCAATACGATATCATTTTAAGCTAAAGTTGTAACAATATTTCGCTTAATCCTTGTTACAACTGAAATTTTACTTTCAATCACAAATTTTAAATACTAGAACAATAAAATGAGCCATAGGTATCTTGAGTATCTTAGCAAATAAGATGGGGTATATAATTATGAATGTCAGTGAAAGATTAGTGAATCAAGGTTTTAAGCATGTGTTGGACAGTAACCCTGTTAACACATGCTATATGGTTGATAGCCAAGGTAAAGAGGTTCAGATTACTACGGCCATGATTCGTTCCGCCTGTCATCAGCTTTTACAACGTTGCCGTGCAATTAAAAAATAAGGGGCTATGTAAAGCCCCTTAATTTTTTCTGCGAACTTAATTCGCAACTTTCTGTTCTGGCAAGTCCCGAATCGCCTTTTCAAAACGCTGAATTTCATCCTCTAAATGCGTAAGAAGTGTCTGCATTTTTGGTACAGTATTACGGCACGCAATTAAACCGACTTCCAACTTGTCCAGATAACTGGTCATGGTGATGTTGAGTGCTTGACCATCCATGACGATAGATGCAGGGTAGAGCGCATCAAGTTTCGCACCATTCCAGTATAAAGGTTCACGTGGGCCTGGTACATTCGAGATCACAAGATTAAATGCCTGATGTTTTGGAAGCATGCCTGAAGCAATGTTTAAACCTGCTGGCCCATAGACTAATGCACTATAGTTTAGGATTTCGTTTGCACTCATGCGGCTAAACCGCTGTTTTGAGTTCTGCACACTACGGCGAATAATTTCTAAACGTTCAATTGGGTCCGCAATATGGGTGGCTAAATTTGCCAGAATCATGGTGATACGGTTGCTGAACTCAGAATCATCTGTACGCAATGAAGCAGGCACCATTGCAATTAACGGTTTTTTCGGCAAACTATTTTGATTGATCAAATATTCACGTAATGCACCAGAACATACCGCCAATACCACATCATTAAGGGTAACGCCCAGTGTTTTGGCAATACGACGGAAACGTTCCAACTCAAAAGACTGGGCAGCAAAACGGCGGGAAGAGCTTACACGTTGGTTTAAAATTGACGGTGGGGCCTGAAATGTTGACACATAGTCAGGGTTTTTCCCAATTTCCTTAAACAGTGTTTGTGAAAGTTCCTGCATCACTTTAGGTGCAATTTCACACTGGGATTTAATCGTATCCAGAACTCCCCTGATTTTACTGACAGCAGGGGTTTTAGGTGCTTTCAAGCGTTTAGTACGCTTTCCTTCGACACACCATAATGGCACGACATGCTTTTCATTCGGATCTTTTGAAAGCGATTTTTCAATCAGACGCATACCTGCAACGCCATCGACCATCGCATGATGAATTTTGAAATACATCGCAAAACGATTACCTTCGATTCCTTCAATCACATCGCAGGTCCAAAGTGGTTTTGCACGATCAAGCAGTGAGCTATGTTGCTGCGAGATATAGACCAGCAATTCACGGATACGGCCTGGGTTTGGTAAGGCAATATGGCGGAAATGGTGGTCAATATCGAACTCTTCATCCTCTCCCCAAAATAGCCCATTGAGCTGGTTGTTGAATGGTGGAACAGGAATACTTTTTGATTGTCGGATATCTTGAACTAGGTCATGAACGAAAGTAGGCGATGCATTTTCTGGAATCTCAAATAAAAACAAGCCACCTACATGCATAGGTTGCTGTCTTTTCTCTAAAGAAAGAAAAATGAAATCGATTGGGTGTAATGGGCGCATGTATATAGCCTCTCCTTGCATTTTTTATAAGATACTTGTAGGGTCTGATGACACTTCAATCATGCCGTGCATAGTCTAAACAATGTGCTATATCGCAATGGAACATAGCTCGCAAGATCGCATCCAACACACCCTATAATTCTTATTAGAATTATTGAACCGTTGTGTGAAGTATATACGGTTTAGTCTGGTTAAAATATGACTTTGTACAGAGGAGTCAGAAAAAATAAAACCACTGACGAATCAGTGGTTTTTATATACCAAATCTGCTAGGCACTATTATTTAAGATTGCCTGCATGCAAACCACATTCTTTGTGTGTGGCTTCTTCCCACCACCAGCGACCTTCACGTTCATGCTGATTCGGAAGTACAGGGCGAGTACATGGTTCACAACCAATCGAGATAAAACCACGCTCATGCAGTGGGTTGTATGGAATCTCCATCATCCGAATGTAACTCCATACATCCGCGCTGCTCCAGTTGGCAAGCGGGTTGTATTTAATTAGTTGTTTGCCCTCGCCAGAGAAACCGACATCGGCTTGAACCACAGGAACATCACTGCGAGTTGGACTCTGGTCCTTACGCTGCCCTGTAATCCAGCCATCTAAAGTGGCAAGTTTCTTACGCAAAGGCTGCACTTTTCGAACACCACAACATTCCTGATGCCCATCTTCAAAAAAGCTAAACAACCCTTTTTCATTAACCAGTTGTTGTACTGCTGCGGATTCAGGGAAGCAGATTTCAATATTGATATTATAGTGCTTACGGACCGTTTCAATAAATTGATAGGTTTCCGCATGCAAACGACCTGTATCCAGACTAAACACACGAAAGGGTTTGCCTAGACGTGAGGCAATATCAATCAGCACAACATCTTCCGCACCCGAAAATGAAATTGCAATCTCACCTTGCTGGCTAAGTGCGAGTTCTAAAATTTCTCGTGGCGATTTGTCTGCGTATTCAGCAGCGAGCGCATCTACAAGGTCAATAGTAGGAATAACAGTCATGAATGTTCCTGGCGATAGGCTTGGGCACAATTGTAAATCATTATAAGCAAAGCTGGTGGCCTGCTTGTGGTTTTAATCTTGCAGAATAAAACCGTTTTATTCAACAACAGCGCAAAATTGAAAATGTTAATGGTATGATACAGCAATTTTTAACCAACATTGGAAGCATTCATGGAAATCGTCTGCCTAGATCTTGAAGGGGTTTTGGTTCCAGAAATCTGGATTAATTTTGCAAAGAAAACTGGCATTAAAGAACTCGAGGCAACAACTCGTGATATTCCAGATTATGATGTATTAATGACCCAGCGTTTAAACATCCTTAAACAACATGGTTTGGGTTTAAATGACATTCAGGACGTTATTGCAGACATGGGGCCTTTTGAAGGTGCGAGAGAATTTGTGGAATGGGTGCGTACTCATTTTCAACTGATTATTTTATCTGATACATTCTATGAGTTTGCCCATCCATTGATGAAGCAGTTAGGCTGGCCAACAATTTTCTGTCATAAACTTGAGACCGATGAAAATGGCATGATTACTGCCTATAAACTGCGTCAACCAGATCAAAAGCGTCAAGCTGTAAAAGCATTACATGGTTTGAATTTCCGCGTGATTGCTGCTGGTGATTCCTATAACGACACAACCATGCTGGGTGAGGCTGATCACGGTTTCCTGTTTGATGCGCCAGACAATGTAATTGCTGAATTTCCACAGTTTCCACCACTGCATGGTTATGAAGCATTAAAGCAGGCGATTCGTTCAGTATCTCAGCGTAATATTCCAGAATAAACCTAAGATTTTCTGTTTTTAACTGTGATAATAGAAAACTCCATAAAACAAAGGGCACATGATGTGCCCTTTGTTTTGATCGGTCAAAATTAGAATTTATAACCAATTTTTAAACCGTACGCGATTGCATCATTGTTTTTAAACTCAGCCACATAACCTGGTGTGTTGAACTGAGAGCCTGACTGGGCTTTTGCATCACCTAACCAGAAATATTTCACTCCACCTGCGATGAATGTTGCTGGAGTAGGACTGTATTGAACACCCAGACCAAGGTTCCAGTAACCTTCTGTTGGACCCAAAGTGGTTACAGGATTACCTGCACCAGAATCCCAGCCTACAGAAACGTTACCCGCCCATTGATCATTCAGTTTACGGCCCACACCCGTGGTAATTGAATATTGATCGTCAGTATAGGCTACAAGGTCAAAACCGTCTTTCTTCCCTGTTGAGGCAACGATAGGAGGGAGGATGGAGGCTGCCCCAAATTTATAAGGACGAATAGCGAAGTCTTTCCAGTTCACCCAGCGTAGGTTCGCAAATGCAACCGTGTCTGCCATAATACCTGTCTGGAAATCGAGGTTGATCGATTGTGGTGTGGTGATTTCAGTTGTACCTTCTGAATGATTAATTTTATTTAGAACTGCATCCAAACCTGCACTGCCAGTCATGCCTGCAATACCATGATTTTCATAAGCATTCATTTCATGCTTGATTTTTGCACGGTAAGTCAAAGAAGCTTTGAGTGCAATTTCAGGAATTTGATAAGCAACACCCGCTAACCAGCCAACTGGTTCATCTTTGCCTGTTTTGAAGTCATAACCACTGTAGGCATTATAACTTTTGCCACGTAACAGTACGGTACTATCTAGGGTTTGATAGACCGCACCCGCATAAATATTCCAGTTTTGATTCGGTTGATAACCGAGTAGCAGATTTAAGTTTTCAGTATCAACTGTAACTGATGTGCCGCCTTTAAATGGAACAGGGCGGCTTTCGATAAAGTTACTTTTGCCCGTGTATTCTGCATCTGCGCCATAGGGCTGATCATAAATCAAACCAATCGAAAGTTTTTCTGTGGCTTGAATTTTTAAGGCTGCATTGGGCGCGTAATAGTGATTGGCCATATCACCTGTATTATTTTTAGATGTGTCTTTACCCGAAACACTCGGATCTAGAACGGTGATACCTGCTTCAA
>NZ_DDAH01000248.1:5003-7963 GCF_002333245.1 Acinetobacter sp. UBA2063 | reverse complement strand
TCTAAATGCAGTTGCTGATTCAACTCATCAATCACAATGGCCCAGTCGTCATCTTTATCCCAATGGCTTTTTAGGAAATCACGCTGGCCAGCACTCCAGAACTCAGCCTCATGTAGTTTTTGATCAGCCCCAAGCTGATGGGTTTTTACAAAACTTTCAATTGAGGCTTCATCCGCCTCAAGTCCCAGTTGTTCAAATAAAAGCTTAAGCGTTGGTTGTTGTTCAAACATTGTTATTCTCCACATCATTATCCAGATCAAAATAATCTACCAGCAAATACTGATTACATGGAGAGGTATGTCTATATTTTCTTGTTGTTTTTTGTTTTTTATCGCAACAAAAAAAGCACTCTCTTGGAGAGTGCTTTCAATTTATCAAAAAGATAAATTATTTTAGCATGTCAGCAATTGCCGCACGTTCTTCTTCAAGTTCCTGAAGTGTCTTGTACATACGTTCACGGCTGAACTCATCAATTTCAAGACCTTCAACACGGGTGTACTCGCCATTTTCACAAGTCACTGGCACACCGTACATTACGCCTTCAGGGATACCGTAAGAACCGTCAGATGGAATACCCATAGTTACCCATTTGCCATTTGTACCCAACGCCCAGTCACGCATATGGTCTATTGCAGCGTTGGCAGCTGAAGCAGCTGAAGACAAACCACGCGCTTCGATAATCGCAGCACCACGTTTACCAACAGTTGGAAGGAATACATCTTTATTCCATTCCGCATCGTTGATCTTGTCTTTCAAGCTTTCGCCATTTGCAGTTGCAAAACGGTAGTCAGCATACATTGTTGGAGAGTGGTTACCCCAAACTGTCAATTTCTCGATGTCAGCAACCGCAACACCCGCTTTCTGAGCGATCTGGGTCAACGCACGGTTATGGTCAAGACGCAACATTGCGGTGAAGTTTTTCGCTGGAAGGTCTGGAGCAGATTTCATCGCGATATAAGCGTTGGTGTTTGCAGGGTTACCTACAACCAATACCTTAACGTTACGGCTGGCAACTTCGTTTAAAGCCTGACCTTGACCGATGAAGATTTCGCCATTTACTTTCAACAGGTCAGCACGTTCCATACCAGGGCCACGTGGACGAGAACCTACCAACAACGCATAGTCTGCATCTTTAAATGCAACCTTTGGATCATCAGTCCCGATCATGCCTGCCAATAATGGGAAAGCACAGTCATCAAGTTCCATCATTACGCCTTTAAGCGCTTGTTGAGCTTTTTCAACAGGAACTTCAAGCAATTGCAGAATGACTGGTTGATCTTTACCTAACATTTCACCGCTTGCTATACGGAATAGTAAGCTATAACCAATTTGACCAGCAGCGCCTGTAACGGCAACACGAACGGGTTGCTTCATGTGATATTCTCCAGTGAGATGCGTTAGCACGATTGAATTTTCTTGTTATTCAACCGAATTATCATAGACGGCAAAGATTGTACTCTAAAGCGAACATAGATGCATGTGAAAGAGAATGGATTTCAACAAAAGTCTGATAGAAAATACAAATTAAGCTAGAAAAAAATGCCTAATAGCTGCCCTTGATGGTAAATTCGTTTGGACAGCCCGTGACAATATGGCTTGCACATTGTTTGTATTGCCCATTTTTCTGGTAACACACACGGATTTCCGTCAGGATGAAATCGAATCTGGAAGCCTGACAGCTAAAACGGATTCCGTTTGGTGGCAGGGATGGATTGAGCTTGGCAAATTGCTGACGCAGGTTTTCCTTTTGCACCTTAATGGTATTTGGACTTGTCAGGTCGGCAGGAATTTTCAGGCGCTCGGCAAAGTTGATCACCGTCCTGAAATACTGACTGGCATTCATAGGGACACAGCCGCCAACATTTTGCCAAAGTTGAACCCGTGCGTTTTCATCAGGCATAACCCGTGCGACAACTCTTGCCTGCAATGGGCTTAGTTTTGCTGAAGTCTTGGTTTCACAGTTTTTATTGACAGGCACTTCTGGCAGCAGACTAGAGATGGTTAGTGAATAACCCTCCAGACATTTTCGCTGTTTCTGCTTCGATGTATCCAATTCACAAGCCGCAGGCGTCATTTGTATATGCATGACATAACCCACCAGATCGTTATTATCTGCTGCATATAATGGCGCACTGAATGATAGAACCAAGTAGCAGAACAGGCTCTGCAAGGTTAACAACATTGATCGCTTGAATATTTTTTTCAATTTCATCAAATACAAAAACTTCATTGTTTCAAATTAAACATCTCGTGTTCTAGGGTTCATTGCGCACAGGAATGATATTCATGCGTTTCTGCAAGGATTGCGCACCCTGCCCTAGTACCACGCCATAATGTGTTGCATTGGTCATGACATGCTTGACGTAATCACGTGTTTCCAATAATGGAATGCTTTCTGTGTACTGGTCTGCCGCCATGCTCTGGAAATCTGGCTGCCAGCGTCTTGCCCGATTTGGACCAGCGTTATAACCTGCTGTTGCCAGTACCGCATTGCCACTGAGCTGGCTTTGAATCATGGACAAGTAATAGGTGCCATAGCGAATATTGGTATTCATTTCGCTCAGTGCGGCTGGGTTATAGGTTTCCCCCATTTGGCGGGCAACCAACTTGGCCGTGTTTGGCATGATCTGCATCAAGCCACCCGCTCCAACATTGGAACGCGCTGTTGTTACAAATCGGCTTTCCTGACGCATTAAACCATACGCCCAGGCAGGATCAATACCAGCATTGTAACTATGGCTGGTGACATTGCTACGGTGCGGTGTTGGAAAACGGTAGGTGTCGTTATGCTTGTTGATGGTACGGTCAGCCGCATAGATTGCCCGATCATACCAACCCATGTCATGTGCACGTTTTGCCGCGGCCAGCAACATTCCATCATCCTGCTGCAAGTAGGCCTGACGAACCGCCCAGTTCCATTCCCTGTTGATGTAGTTTGCTGGCGCATTCACATCCCGAAG
>NZ_DDAH01000248.1:0-4902 GCF_002333245.1 Acinetobacter sp. UBA2063 | reverse complement strand
ATTCACATCCCGAAGTGCAAATGCACGTCTAAAATGGATGTTTTGATTTAAACGCTGTATATCCTGTGAACTCGGCTGCTCATCATAGGGTTGATGGTTATAACGCTCGCCCAAACGATCCTTGGCAAGCAAGTTATGATAGTCATCACCACTTTGCGCCAGTTTGCGATAAATCTGCTGCGCCGCCTGTTTTGATGCCGCATCTGAACGTTGCTCAGAGGCACGCGCCAACCAATATTGCCAACGATCTTCCTGTTTCTGGGTGACTGACATCGCATCAATGGCACGAATCAAGCTTTCCCATGCACCGAAACGAATCGCCTGACGCGCGTAAATTTCGGCTTCTTCTGGGCTCAGCGGATAGCCATAACTTTGGTCGTAGGCATTGAGCACTTCACGATTAAAACCATTTTTCATCACTGTGGTGCCACCCACATATCCAATGGTACGGTACAAATATTTTTGTACAGGCGTTGGCGTATCCTGAGCCGCGCGCTGGATATTTGCCAGGGCATTGCTTAAATCACTGTCAGCCACACGCCCCAGAGCAAAAATCAGATAGGCATAATCCACATCATTGGTTTTTGGCGCACTCCATAAATACCCCAATGGGTTTTCCTGAATCTGATTCAACTGGGCAAGTGAAAGATTCAGACCCATGGTTTGTGCGGTTGCAATAGCCTGTCCCGACTGCCCTGCGCGCAACTGCCCCCACAACCTTTGCTGACGGTCCTGAGCAGTCATAAGCGGGCTGGAAAGCATCATTCGCCCCAATCCTGTGCATGAGTCAGGCTGGGCATTGGTGGCTAACCAGACATCTTTATATTCCGCATAAACCAGACTGTCGCCTGTCTGTGCCCTGACCTGCGCAACCGCGCAACTTTCGGCCTGGTCTGGATTGGTCACATAGCTTAAAACGGGTTTTGCTTCGCTAAAATTCGCTTGTTTGACTTTTTCTTCTACATAATCCGCCGCTAGCTTCTCAGCCATTGCAGATTTTGGGTAGCGTTGGGCAAAGCTGAGAATTGAGGACGCAGGCTGAAAACCGAGATTGGTGTTGAGTTTCCAATATTCTGGATAATAGCCCAATACATCATTCTGCATCGCAGCTTGATATTGATCCAGCAAGGCGGTGTTGCTGCTATTGGCCGCACGCAGGGCATCGTTAAACTGTTCATCCAGCGCATAGACAGAAGAGCACATTATCATTCCACCAACCGCCACAATACGGCGGAAGTTTTTCTTGTTATTCAGTTTGTTGGTCACGGTTGTTATAAAATCATGTTGCTTATTCATCTTCATCAATACATTTGCCCAGTTTTTGCCCTACGGTTATAGTGTAATAAGTCTGGCCCCCCACTATTGTTGTGTTATGTAACTTGCTGATTCATATTCATTAAGATTCACGTAATTTCACCCACAATGTGTCCATTTTTTTCAGTTTTTTATTCTCTGCGCACATCGAAAAATACTGCTATAATCCGCGGTTTGTTTAAATCCACCTTGTTTAGGAGCCTGCATGACGGTTCAAACATTCATTCCCAGTGCTGTAAAAGCTGCCTCAGAAAACACTGTTACCCAGCCAATGCACACCGCTGATGTTTCAATAAAGAAGCTGTATATTGAAACTCAAGGGTGTCAGATGAATGAGTATGACAGTCATCGTATGGCAGACTTGCTGGGTGATTCACATGGCTATGTGCTCACCGACAATCCAAATGAGGCAGATATTCTGCTCATGAACACCTGCTCAATCCGCGAAAAAGCGCAGGAGAAAGTATTTAGTGGCCTAGGCCGCTGGCGTAAGCTAAAAGAACAAAATCCTGATCTGGTGATTGGTGTGGGTGGCTGTGTTGCCTCTCAGGAAGGTGACAATATCCAGAAACGTGCACCCTATGTGGATATGGTATTTGGCCCGCAAACCCTGCACCGTTTGCCACAAATGCTTGATCAGCATCAGGCACAGGTGGAAAAGCCGAAGAAAGAAAAAATCAAACTGGTTGATATTTCTTTCCCTGACATTGAAAAGTTCGACTTCCTGCCTGAACCACGTGTTGAGGGATTTAAAGCCTTTGTCTCGATTATGGAAGGCTGTTCAAAATACTGTTCATTCTGTGTAGTGCCGTATACTCGTGGGGAAGAGGTTTCTCGCCCACTGGATGATGTGTTGGCAGAAATTGCAGGGCTGGCTGAAAAAGGCGTGCGTGAGATCACCTTGCTTGGTCAAAACGTAAATGGCTATCGTGGTGAAACCTTTGATGGTGAAATTTGCACTTTCCCTGAACTGCTGCGTTTAGTTGCAGAAATTCCAGGGATTGGACGTTTACGATATACGACTTCTCATCCGCTTGAATTTTCAGATGACCTGATTCAATGCTACCGTGACCTGCCACAGATGGTGTCGCATCTGCACTTGCCTGTGCAAAGTGGTTCCAACGATGTGTTACAGGCAATGAAACGTAACCACACCATTGATGTCTACATCGATAAGATCGCGAAATTGCGTAAGGTCCGCCCAGATATGCATTTATCCAGCGACTTTATTATTGGTTTCCCAGGTGAAACCGATGCACACTTTGCTGAAACCCTACAGTTCATTAAGGACTTGGATTTCGACCATTCCTATAGTTTTATCTATTCAAAACGACCTGGTACGCCTGCGTCAGACCTGCCAGATGATACGCCTGAACAGGTGAAAAAAGACCGTTTGGCTCAGGTTCAGCAAGTGATTAAGCAATCAAGTATTGATAAGACCGATGCCATGCTGGGTAAAATTGAACGTGTCCTGATTGAAAAGGTGTCTGACAAGGACCCGAATGTTTTAATTGGTACAGCGGACAATACCCGTCTTGTGAGCTTTATCGGTGATGTCGCGTGGATTGGGCGTTTCGCGGAGATTGAGATCACTGAAATTAAAACTTTAAATTTAGTTTATGGTGAACTCTTGAATCTTGAACCTGACGTGGCGTAATGTAAGGGTATTCCTACACGTGAGCTAAAAGGGTTTCTCTTGACTTCAGCGATTAAACGTACTGTAACGTTCCCTGAAATTTCCATGGAACATTTAAAACGAATGCTCGGTGCATACAACGGGCATTTAAAGCAAATCGAACAACGTTTAGATGTCAAAATTACTCACCGAGGCGATGCCTTTTATCTAGACGGTGATATCGAAACAATCGAAAGGGCCGAGGCACTGTTGCAACGGCTCTATCAAGAATCAGAAATTTCCTCACAAATCAGTGCCGATGTCCTGCATTTGATGATTCAGGGTTCACAGACCGACCGTGAACTGATGGATGATTCAGATCAGGAACATACAGGACTGGATAGCGTTTGGTTGCAGACCCGCAAAGGACGAATCAATCCGCGTGGTGCCAACCAGAAACGCTATGTGCAGCGTATTTTACAAAGTGACATTTCATTCGGAATTGGCCCTGCGGGTACTGGTAAAACCTATCTCGCCGTTGCTGCCGCAGTGGACATGCTGGAACGCAATGAAATCCAGAGAATCTTATTGGTCCGTCCTGCGGTTGAAGCGGGTGAAAAGCTAGGTTTCCTGCCAGGTGACCTCACCCAGAAAATTGACCCTTATTTACGCCCACTTTACGATGCCCTCTATGAAATGCTGGGCTTTGAAAAAGTGGCCAAACTGATTGAACGTCAGGTAATTGAGGTTGCTCCGCTTGCCTATATGCGTGGACGAACCCTGAATCATTCTTTCGTCATTTTAGATGAGGCACAAAATACCACACCTGAACAGATGAAGATGTTCCTGACCCGTTTAGGTTTTGGTTCGCGTGCCGTGATTACAGGTGACGTGACTCAGGTGGACTTACCTCGTGGACAGCAATCTGGTTTGGCTCATGCCTTACGGGTGCTTGAAAATGTCCATGAAATTCATATTACCCGTTTCCATTCCCGTGATGTGGTGCGTCATCAACTGGTACAAAAAATTGTTGAGGCCTACGAGGGCTGGGACAGCGAACAGCAACGCCTGTCTGCTGAAGCCCGTGCCGAACGCAAAGCTCGACAAGAAGCATTGATTGCAGAAAATGATTCTGCGGCAGATGCACAACACATTTAAAAATCCCCCTCACTCCCCCTTTTATTGCAATACTTTAATCGCATATCAGGGGGACGATTTTAAGGATCTATTTTGAAAATCAATTTAAGTCTTCAACAAGACTTTCAAGCGAATGAATTACCACTAAAACGTGGTCAAATTAAAAAGCAGATTGAAACCACACTGCGTCATGTTGGTTTCAATACAGACTGTGAAATAGGTATTGCCTGTGTTGATCTGGCAGAAAGCCACGAGTTGAATCTACAATACCGCGAGAAAGACAAACCCACCAATGTACTGTCTTTTCCAAGTGACATTCCAGAAGAAGTGCTTAGCTTACTGGATGCAGAACCTTTGGGTGACTTGGTGATTTGTATTCCCGTGGTTTTACAAGAAGCCGCAGAACAGCAAAAAAGAGCAACTGATCATTTCACCCATTTATTGGTTCACGGCATCCTGCATTTGCTTGGCTATGACCATGAAACCACTGAAGCTGATGCTGAAGAAATGGAAGCGTTGGAAATTGAGATTCTTAAAAAGCTTGGTGTTGCAAATCCATATCAGGCAGATGAAATCTAGAATAACCTCCCATGTATATCGTTATTTTTAAAGCCACTGTCAAAGAACTGGATTCAACCCACTCAGCAATGGCACAAAAGCTGAGGAATAAGGCATTGAGTCAATTTAAAGGAATAAGGCATTACGTTTTATCCATTGGAGCGTAAAACCTCGGGGTTTAGCCCGAGGATATAAGCGACTGGCGTAAGCCATACGACATGAAATGTCGTTTTAAATACTTTTGCGATAATCACTATTAAGAAAAATACGGTTAAAAT
>NZ_DDAH01000066.1:0-6180 GCF_002333245.1 Acinetobacter sp. UBA2063 | reverse complement strand
TTTACGCAAAATTTACGATAATTTTATTATATATCAATAAATTAAACCTTAACATACATTACTTCAATGACTACTAATTTAAAGTGTTATGAAAAAATTATACCATCTACTTTTTAGCCTTATACCGCTCTATTCAAGTTATGCTTTTGCTACTGGAGATGAAAGCTCTCCCGCTTTAAGCTTTTCAGGTAATGTATCATTGGCCAGCGACTACCGCTGGCGCGGCCAAACGCAAACCCAGAATGATCCGGCCTTGCAGGGAAACTTTGTTTTAAGCCATGCTTCAGGATTTTATCTTGCTGCATTTGCATCGAATGTTGATTTTGATGACGAAGTAAATTTAGAACTGGATCCCCAGATCGGCTATACAGCGCCAATCGCGCTAGGTTCAATCCATCCTGCAGTTGATCTTGGCATGCTGCGCTACAATTACATCGGCAACAGCGATTTAAATTATAATGAATACTATTTCAAAATGATCTTTAATGCGTTGCTGCATCAGAACGATAGCTTTACACCAAGCATAAGCTATACCTATAACTATGGCGGCAAAGCTGCCAGTGACAGTATAGGTAAAGATATCTCAAATTGGTATTTTAATGTCTTATATGCTACACCGATTGCTCAAACTAATTTTGGCACAAATGTTAGCTTAGGTTATTCCAAAGCAAATCAGGACATTTATGGTTCTGAAGCAAAAGACCATTTTTTTGATTGGAAAATTGGTGCAACTTACCGCTATAACCCAATGGGAATAAATGCAGAATTAGCAGCGTTTGGTAGTAATTTAAAAACCAAAGACTTTACAAGTCAAAATAAAAAAGGGGTAAAAACTGAAGCAGTATTCACCCTGACTAAATCTTTTTAAAAGTTAAATGCCAATAGTATCAGCAATACTATTGGCATAATTATTTTACTTGAGTAATTTCAATATATGATCTATCTCACTTCGATTAAAACCTCTTTCTTTAAAAATAGTATGAATTATTTTTTTCATACTTTTTGACGCATACTGGTATTTCTTTACTAAAATGTCAGAATCAATTTCCTGTAAACTATACTTCAAATACAATTCTTCATTGAGCTTCTGATTTCTAGCATCATGTTCATTATTTATCGTGTTATACATTTTTAAGAAGTTAAATATCCCAATGTTGTTCGATCAAAGTAATTTGGCTGTACATATACTGATGCTCAGCACGTTTAACTGCACACCATAATTCCATAAATCTTTTGCCGAGATATTTTTGCAAAACAGTATTCCGGTGAAAAAATGTTAAAGCATCCAGCTGATTCGTACTTAAAAAGTGCGGCTGATGTTTATTTTTTATCTGAGTGGCTTGCTGTGGAATTTCCAGATTCTGTGTCAACCCATGCAGTGTGCCGATCAAAATCAGGGCTGCAGTTAAATAAGGATTGCAATCCGCACCTGCAACACGATATTCCAAGCGTTGATTTTCATTGTCCGAACATGGTATGCGAATGGCCACATTGCGGTTATTCACGCCCCAATTAGCTTCTAAGGGCACATGGTTTCCAGCTTTAAACCGGCGGAATGAGTTTACATTCGGGGCAAGCACGGCCATGGACGGCGGCAGCAAGACTATCAGCCCGCTGATCGCCTTTAATAATTGCCGTGACGGTAAAGGATTCTGCTTCATGCTGAAAATATTCTGCTGGTCTTGATTTAACAAACTCATGTGAAAGTGCATGCCGCTGCCCGCTTTATTCAGATCAGGCTTAGCCAAAAAGCTTGCATGTAACCCATGTTCTACAGCGACTTGCTTAATGGTGCGCTTTAGCATCATGATCTGATCGCATAGCTTCAAAATATCACCGCTATGCTGAATATTAATTTCGTATTGCCCGGAAGATGATTCCGAGACTAAGCCTGTAATCTGAATCCCCTGCAAAAGGGCAATCCGTTCAATTTCATCCAGAACGTCTTGATATTTATCTTGCGCATTCACATCAAAACATTGATTTAAATAAATCTGATTGGAGCCAGATTTTTCATTGCTGTCAAATAAATAAAACTCCAATTCTACGGCCATGCAAGGATAAAAGTTTTGATCATGCAGCGCTCTTAAACTTTTTTTTAAAATATTGCGCGGTTCAACTTCGCAATCTTGATGATTGTCATCTTTCATGGTTAGGAATAACTGTGCCTTGGACTCTGGATTTAAAGCGCATGGCTGCAGGCTTCCCAATATAGGTTTACATAAATAATCCGGCTCACCGATCGATTTTCCTAAACCCGATTCTTCAATCACTTCTCCATCAAGACTCATGGCATAAATAGACATTGGGAAATAACAGCCTTGTGCAATATTTTTTAGACCTACAATATCTATGCGCTTGCCGCGGACATGACCATTCAGATCGTGCAGGCAAATCTCAACATGACGGGTATTGGGATAGCGCTGCAGATAGTTTTCGATTTCTTCTGAAAATAGAATATCTTCAATATCGCAGCATTGACGCGCAGATGGCATGGATTCAGGGACCGCTTCTTCGTCAGCTATATTATGTCTAGCCATGAGTAAATTACTCATTATTTTGTCCTGTTAAATATTAACAATGATCAAAATAAAACAAGTTCTACCGAATGTAACGTAAATAAACCGTAAAAAAGCACCCAACTAATATGATTATTTTTTAAACTATTAAAACCACGAAAAAGCTAATTTAAAATAAGTTAAAACATAAAAATAACAATAGACTCATGTAAAATAAATGGCATATTTAATATTAATAAATCTTCAAAAATCGCAAACCCACTCCCGGTTCAGTAATAATATATTTAGGCTGCACAGCATTATCATTTAACTTCACTCTTAATTTAGCTACCAGAATCCTTAAATAATGCGTATCTTCTTGGTGCGTTGCCCCCCACAGCTCTTTCAGTATTTGCGGCTGGGTAATCAATTGGCCTTTATTTTTCGCCAATAAATTCAGCAGCTGATATTCTTTGCGTGTTAAGGAGAGCAATTGTTGATTTAAAAAAACCTGCCGTTTGGAAAAATCGATTTTTAATACGCCATCATCAAAAATTGCCGTATAAACAGTACTATGTTGGTGCTGCCTAAGCAGTACACGAATGCGCGCCATCAGCTCCTGAACACTAAACGGCTTGGTAACATAATCATTTGCGCCAGCATCCAGAAGCTTCACTTTTTCTTCTTCATTTGCCCGCACAGACAGCACTATCACTGGAACGTGCGACCATGTGCGAAGCTCAGACAAAACCTCATAACCATCCAAATCTGGCAAACCCAAATCGAGGATCACTAAATCCGCGCCTTGCAAAGCTAGGAGTTCCAAACCCTTTTGGCCATTTTCAGCCAAAAGCGTTTTATAGCCTTGCGCTCTGAGTGCTATATCCAAGAATTTTCGAATCTGATTTTCATCATCAATAATCAAGACATTGGTCATGGAGCTGGCTGATTCATTCTGTTCTGGCATTTTCCCACCTAAAAGCTGCTAGATGCTTTAAGTAATTTGCTGAATAGGAAGCTTTATGCGGATACATGTTCCTTGATTGTTCTTGCCTGATGATGCCATGATTTTCCCCATATGCGCACCCACAATCGCTTTCACAATCGTCAAGCCCAAGCCTGTACCATATTGCCCGCGGTCACCGCGCTGCATGGTATAAAACATGTCAAAAATGCGTTCACGCTCATCTTCTGGAATACCCTGCCCCTTATCAGTTATGGCAATTTCGATCTCATTTTCATTCACCTGCTGCACCTCAATCATCACAGCTTTATTCTCTGGTGAAAATTTTGCGGCATTTTCCAGTACATTAAAAATGGCCTGTTCAATCAAGGCGGCATGTACAAATAAACTCAAAGATTCTTGAGGCGCATGCACTTCAACCAATGCATCTGGCATATAACGGTTTAAACGGCGCACTGCTGAACCGATCAGTTCATCAACTCCAATCCAGTCCCGCTTCAAGCTTAAGCCTTCATGGCCTAAACGGGTCATATCCAGTAGGTTTTGAATATAGCGGTCTAAACGTTCCCCCTCTAAATGAATCGCTTCCAGCAAGCTGTCCTGATCATTTTCATTCATGGAATGGCGGTAAGTGCTCAAAGTATCCGCTGCTCCAATCATCGACGCCAAAGGCGAGCGTAAATCGTGCGATACGGATGATAATAATGCCGAGCGCAATTTTTCCGTTTCAGAATTCACATTGGCTATTTCCAAAGCCTTGGTCAGCTGGGTGCGGAAAATCGCCTGCGCAAGATACTCTACCATGAGTTCAGCGAGCTGTTTTTGCTCCGTATTGATTACTGCTTGCACATCTTTAAGTTTCAACCCCACCACGCCTAAGCATTGCTTGGAAGCCAATAAGGGCAAAAACCACCACTCATTTTCCGTCAAGGTTTGGGTAAAGCGACCGGACGGTTGATGGTTTTTGAATGTCCAATCGGCTGAAATTTTTTCTTTATTACTCATGATAGTGGATGATGCTTGAGTTGCTGCAGTATCTGGGAAATACAGCCAGACATCTGCATTGAGATTTTTACTCAGGCTATGTTCAGCAATCTCCTTGATTTGTGCCAAATCTAATGCTGTGGACAGCTTCTGCCCTAAATCCTGCATAATGCTGTTATAACTGTTCGCCGTTTTGAGTGCAGTCACCTGCTCTTTCAAACGTGACGCTAATCGGCTCGAAATTAAAGCCGCGCCCAAAAATGCAATCACGGTGACAATCCCCTGATGTGCAGAAATCTGAAATGTAAATTGCGGGGAAATAAAGAAAAAATTATAAGCTAGAAAGAATAGGATGGCTGAAAAAGCTGCAGCCAGCATCCGTGTTTTTGATGCCACAAAAACCACAGCGGTGATAAAAATCACCGAAAGATCTTCAATCCCTAAATACTTTTCCCCTAAGCTTGCAATCACAATGCTGATGACCGTGGTGGCTAGTACGTACTGTATTTCTCTCAGCGACAAGAATGCCCTTTGAGTGAAAAAGGACAGATGCTTATTCTCTGCAATAATCGGCACAATACTGAGTTCAAAACTGGGCCGGTATTGCAGTAATTGATCAATCAAATTGAGCCTTAAATTCAGCGAAAACTTTTGCGGAGCCGCTTGTGCTAAAACCAAGGTTGAAATGCCGCGGTCCATCACATAATCAAATAAAGTTTTAGCATGTTGCTGGCCGTGAAGGACTTCTGTCATTCCACCCATTTGACGCGTTAAGTTTAAAGCCCGTTCAATTTCACGGCTTTGCGAGTTTTCCTGTTTATTCATGATTTGCGTATCATGAGAAAAAGCAACAACCGTCCATTTTGCCGCACGATGCTCGGCAATACGGCATCCAGTCCGAACTAAAGCTTCAGAATGCCCTTTGCCATCAATCATAATTAAGACATGATTTTTTAAGGGGATTTGAGCAAGCCCTTGAATGGCGAAATTTTCGCGTACATCATTATCAACATAATTGGCAACGGTTTGCATTGCCAGTTCACGCAGTGCCGTTAAGTTGGAGCTGTTGAAAAATCGCTGTAAGGCCTGTTCCGCCTGCTCAGGCACATAAACCTTCCCTTGGTTTAAGCGCTCCAACAGCTCATTCACAGGCAAATCAATTAAGCGGATATCTCTAATCCGTTCGAACACCCGGTCTGGCACGGTTTCAGTGACACGAATCCCAGTGATTTGATATACCACATCATTCAAACTTTCCAAATGCTGAATGTTCATGGTGGTAAAAACATCAATACCAGCATCTAATAATTCATTGATGTCTTGCCAGCGTTTTTCATGACGGCTGCCGGGCATATTAGTGTGGGCAAATTCATCCACCAAAACAATACTGGGCTTTTTATCCAAAACGGCATCTAGATTCATTTCCTCCAGATGCTGCCCTTGATATTCAATAGCCTTGCGCGGAATTATATCTAAACCAGAAATTAAATTTTCAGTTTCTCTACGGCCATGCGTTTCTACATAGCCAATGACGATATTAATACCCTGCAGCGCCAGTTCATGCGCACGAACCAGCATGGCAAAGGTCTTTCCCACGCCCGGAGCTGCGCCTAAAAAAATCGTCAGCCGCCCAGACTGATAACGCTGTGTATGTTGCAGCAAAACATCGGCTTTATTGGTTCGTGGATCAGTCATAGAAGTAATCTTTATTTATTGCTTTAAAAGATGTTTTTA
>NZ_DDAH01000143.1:9801-10918 GCF_002333245.1 Acinetobacter sp. UBA2063 | reverse complement strand
ATAACAGTGCGTAAGTCCTAAATTTATTAAATAAAGAATAATAATTGATGAGTAGAATAGCGTTATTAGGAATCTTTAATAAAAGCCAGATATATATTTTTTAAAATTAAAGATTAAGTAAATAATTGGGGAAAATAAGAGGCCATTCAATGTTTGAAAGTATTAAGAATAAAGTGAATCAGTTGATCAACCCACAAGGGCAAAATTCATTGGATTCAGAAACCTTGGCTTTAATCAACACAATTGTTGAACCTTTGGCACAGGTGGATGCAGCATTGCCGAATCAGGTTTTAAACTATATTGTAAATGGACAAAATCCTGAGGTTTTAATGACCTTACAACAACAGGCAACCGATAAAGCCTGTGCATTGTTGGGTAGTCCTGGCACATATGGATGGTTTTGGCCTTCATCAGAATTGACCAAATCTCAGGAGAAATTATGCAAAGCCTCCCAAAATGCACGTTATAAACTATATATCAATATTTTTTCAAAACTCAGCAGCGAACAGATTATCCGTTATGGCAAATTCCTGGAAGCAGCCACCCAACAACGAAATTACTCTCAATTGTCTAAACAAACCCCTGTATGGTTCGGTTACGTTTTGATTGATGGTTTATTAACCAGTTTTAACCATCAAAGTTTTGATGATCGCCAGAAAAAGTCACATCGTGATCTCTGGACACTGGCAGTACTCAAACAACTGTATTTATCTGAGCCTGAAAATAATATTGAGGGTTTTATTGCAACCTTATTTGAGAGAGATGGGGTTAATAATTATCACCATGATCAGCTTAACGTTTTATTTAAACTTTCCGATAGTGTCGTATTTTTCAATGAACATGCCCAACAGGTTCGGGAGATTTTACCGAAGCTGTCTGCCGCAGCACAGGGGATTTTTTTAGAATTTATTGCTCAACATTCAGACTTGTTGCAACAACAAACTGAGCTGATAATTATGCTTGCGCTTAGTTCAAGTAAAACTGTTCGTGAACAGGCAACCGTATTGTTGTCGCAGCTTAATCAGACAGAAAGTCAGCAATATTTGCAACATTTTCTGTTGAATGGTGAGAGCAAACAGCGCAGTTTTGCGGCGGATTTACTGGCGCGTCTGGGTGA
>NZ_DDAH01000143.1:0-9688 GCF_002333245.1 Acinetobacter sp. UBA2063 | reverse complement strand
CAAAACCGAGACATTTTGCAACAAGCCGCAGACAGTGAAAAATTAAAATCAGTACAAGTGCTGATTATTGCTGCTTTACAACGGCTTGAGAGCTTGCAGCAGGTGGTTGAGGTTGATTATACCTTACCTGAAATTAAGGCGATTGAAACGCAGGATATTCCAGAAAGTTTTATCCCAATCATTGTGGAAAACTATCAAGCATTACTGGAAAAAGCCAGACTACGTGCTGAGCAAGAAATCGAAGATAATAAAACAGCCTCTTATAAAAGCACTTGGGCGCAAAGTAATTACAAAGACCTGCAAAAACTCAAAATAGAGCAGATCAGCCAGCAGTTGTTTTCCACAATTAATGGCAAGAAAAGAACCCAGATACACGGTGATCATTATAATATCCTGACCCACCAGAATAAGCTGCAAAATCTGCCTGAGTATGGTCTGGAACATGCGCTACGTTTAAGTTATCACGGACGAAACTGGATTAACTGGAATGAACTTTTCAATAGTTTGCTAAAACCACATCATTATGAAAATCTTGAGTTGCGTCAGCTTGAACAGTTGATGAAACAGTTGGGTTTTGAAAAACCTGCGCGTATGATTGCCGAGAGTTATTTAGAGAACTATTACTATGAAAACTTGAGTAGTTATATTGCAGAGGATGACAAGGTTGTTCCATTTTTTATGGAGCATATTGATCTGATTGCTGAAGCGTTGGGTTTATCACCTGATAAAAGTGAATCACGCTACCATGGTTTTGAGCCTTTACATGCAATTGGTGTATTGCAACGTTTCCCACAATTGCCAAAACAGTTTATTCCTCGTTTACTTGAGTTTGCTCTGGGGGATGGAAAACGTTTACGTTTTGATGCTCAGGAAGTATTGAGAAAACTCCCTGATATCCATTTACGTGCGATTGAAGCGCTGGAAAATGGTAAACAGGAAATTCGTATTACCGCGATTGAATGGTTGGCCCGTTTACAGCATCAAGCCGCTGTGCCTGCCTTATATGCGTTGTTGGAAAAAGAGAAAAAAGAAGTTGTTATTGCTGCAATTCTGACAGCTTTGGAGCAATTAGGGGAAGATATCAGTCGTTATCTTTCACCTGAAAATTTGCTGAAAGATGCTGAAAAAGGACTAAAAGGTAAAATTGCCAGTAGCTTTATCTGGTTTGATTTACAGCATTTACCTCAAGCCCAATGGCAGGATGGAACGACAGTTGATCCCAAAATTATTCAGTGGTGGGTAATTTTAGCGGATAAATTAAAAGATCCGATTCCAAATGCCTTGTTACAGCGTTATATGGGGCTGTTGAATGAAAAGAGTCAACAGACACTTTCGCTACATTTACTAAAAAGCTTTATTTATCAGGATACACGTAATCCAACTTTAGAAGAGGCGATGGAGGTTGCAACTAAAGAAGCACCGAGTCGGTTGGCATCCTATCAGGACTCATTTAAGCGTTGGGGGCAAAAGTACCCTGAATTTTATGGGCGTTATGAGCACATCACGTTAGAAGAAGTGGTTGAGGAAATTAAACGTGAACGTCTGGCAATTTATTTAGGCTCTGCCATCAAAAGTAAGGGCATGCTGGCACTCACCTTTAAAACACAGGGCAGTATTGCGGTGAAATTGTTGCAGGATTATATGAAGCAACACTATCAACGTCGTGCGCAAATTGAAGCAATGTTGAGTAGTTTTTCAGTCAGTGATGATCCACTCATGATTCAATTGCTGCTCAGTCTTTCACGTCGTTATCGTACTGCATCAGTTCAAACTCTAGCAAAACAACTGGTTGAGCAAATTGCTGAGCGTAATCAATGGAGCAGTGATGAGTTGGCAGATCGTACCATCCCGACCGCAGGTTTGGATGATGCGGGTGTACTGAGTTTAGAATATGGTTCACGGATTCTAACTGCTTATGTGGATGAAAAAGATAAATTTGTACTGAAAAATGAAGATGGCAAGATCATCAAAAGCCTACCTGCTGCACGACAAGGCGATGATGAAAGCCTAATCAAGGAAGCGAAATCATTGTTCAGCAGCAGTAAGAAAGAATTTAAACAGGTCATTGATTTACAGACACAGCGTCTATATGAGGCGATGTGTAGTGAACGTGTATGGAGCAGTGCAGACTGGCAAGAATACCTGTTTGCACATCCGATTATGAAGCGTTTGATTCAACGTTTGGTTTGGTTGGAAATTTCTACAGAGGGTGAGATTCTACACAGTTTCCGTCCGAGTGATGATGGCAGTCTGTTAAATCTGGAAGATGATGAAATTGAATTGTCGGCAGATAGCCAGATTAAAATTGCGCATGTGGTTTTGATTAGTGCTGAGGATGCTGAGGCATGGCAAGCACATTTTAAAGACTATAAAGTGAAGTTTCTGTTTGAACAAATGACACACCAGCTTCCTGTTTTTGAAGCACAGGCTGAAATCATTGAAGATCGTAAAGGTTGGTTAACCGATACCTTTACCTTGCGTGGTGTGATCACTAAGCTGGGCTATCAACGTGCTTCGATTGAAGATGGCGGCTCCTTTGATAGTTACTTTAAGCCATTTAGTCAAATCGGTTTATCTGCGGTGATTCGTTTTAGTGGTAGCTATGTGCCTGAAGAAAATCTTGCAGCCGTTTTATATGACCTGAGTTTTGAGAAAAAAAATGTGCGTTCGTGGCGTGACAGTGGGATGAATCTGGCAGATGTTCCCCCTGTGTTGTTGGCTGAGACCTATGCAGATTATTTAAAGGTTGCTGAGGCATGTTCTGGTTTTGATCCTGAATGGCAGAAGAAAACGCCGTGGTAGAAAATGGTAAAAATATGAATCAACAAGACATTATTAAACTCAGTGCCGAACAACGTTTTGCAGAAGAACTGGCAACATTAACTGAGCATGACCATGCACCCAAGCCACAAGGTTGGTTACGTTCACCACGTGCAGTACGCCAATTTATTCTTGGTGATGAAAAACTTGCCATCAGCCGTAAATTTTATGGTGATGATGCCTTGGTAGATCGAGCTATTGTCACTTTATTGGGAAAACAAGGTTTGATGTTAGTGGGCGAGCCTGGTACAGCAAAATCTATGCTTTCTGAGTTGTTAGCAGCTGCGATTAGCGGTGATTCTGGACTGACCATTCAGGGGACAGCGGGAACAACCGAAGACCATTTAAAATACTCATGGAACTATGCCTTATTACTTGCAGAGGGTCCAAATGAAAAATCTTTGGTGCCATCGCCTGTGTATCAAGCCATGCAACAAGGCAAGATTATTCGTTTTGAGGAAATCACCCGTTGTCCACCTGAAATTCAGGATGTGTTGGTTTCATTGATGTCTGAAAAGACCATGATGATTCCTGAGTTAGGTGAGCAAGGTCGTGTTTATGCCAAAGCAGGATTTAATATTATTGCCACTGCCAACTTGCGGGATCGGGGGGTGCATGAGATGTCCTCGGCATTGAAACGTCGTTTTAATTTTGAAACCGTTCGCCCGATTGCCGATCCTGTGTTTGAGCGTGAATTAGTATTGACTCAGTTAAAACGTGAGTTAGGCGATTTATCTGATCAGATTCAAATGTCTGAATCTGTGGTCGATCTACTGGTCACCGTTTTCCAGGAGTTACGCCAAGGCACAACCAAAGATGGTACGTCGATTAAAACGCCTGACGCGGTGATGTCGACAGCGGAAGCGGTGAATATTGCCTATGCTGCTGCTTTAGAGGGCTATTATCTGGGTGATCAATCCTTGAGTGGGGCTGCGATTGCGAGGCAGTTGATTGGCGTGGTGCTCAAAGATAATGCAGATGATGCCAAACGGATGCGTTTTTATATGGATAATGTGGCACGTGAACGGGCGAAACTGGATGCTACTTGGAAAGCTTTTTTTGATGCTGGAAAGACGTTTTGGCAATGACGATACCTCAACGCTTACAACACGCCCTCGCATGGCAAAAGGATTTGGCTGAAAGGGGGATTCATTTTTTACCAATTCGCCATCATAGTCCAGCGTGTGCCTACGCTACTTTACAAGCCTTACAGCAGTTGCAGGCTAGGCATGTGTTGATTGAGGCACCACGTTCGTTTAATCGTTTAATTGCAGATTTACAGCATCCAGAAAGTCAGCCACCATTGGCTGTGTTGTGTCAAACCGAAATCATTGAACAGAATGTTGATGCTGTAAATGGGGAAACCGTTGAGCAGAAACAAACCCGTACGGCCTATTATCCATTTTGTGATTATTCACCTGAATGGGCAGCGCTGCGTTATGCGCCAGAAATTAATGCCCAGGTTGAGTTTATTGATTTGGCATGGAGCAGTCAGGTTGAGCATGAATTACAAACCTTTGCTAAACAAACTTGGCAAAGCCGAAGCTTACAACAAGAACGCTATTTAGGGCATAGCCAGTATTTACAAGCTTTAGCGCATAAGTTGCATTGCCGTAACCATGATGAACTTTGGGATCATCTATTTGAGCTAAAGTCCAAAAAAGAGATGAATGACTGGCAAAACTTTTTTCATGAGGTTCTGGTCTGGTGTGCCATGTCTCGTCTGGACTATGAAGACAGTGTCTTGGAAGCTGATGCCTCTCTGGTTCGTGAACAATGTATGTTGCAGAGCATTTTAGAGTGCTATGAGAATAATAAGGGCACAATCTGTGTTATTACAGGTGGTTTCCACACTTTAGCTTTAATTGAGGAATTAGCTAAACAACTGTTATCTGAAAAACCAAAAAAGATCAAAAAAATAAAGTCAGCTGATCAGAATGATCAAGCTTGGCTGATTCGTTATAGTTTTGATCGCCTTGATGCCTTAAATGGTTATGCTTCAGGTATGCCATCGCCCGCTTTTTATCAGCGTTGTTGGCAGCAAATGATGGATGACTCTGCAAATGATGTTGAACAACGGCAAGCCTTAACTGTTGAGTTGCTTTCTGACTTTTCAAGACAATTGCGTGAGCAGCAGATTCTGGACAGTAGTTTTATTACCATTAAAAATGCCACTGAACAGGCGATGAGGTTAGCCAGTTTAAGAGAGCATCATCTCATTAGCCGTTTTGACTTGATAGATGCTTGCCAGAGTAGTTTTGTCAAAGGCAGTTTAGACGAGGGACAGCAAGCCTTTCAGCATTTACTGCGCCAGATTTTAAGTGGGGCTCGTTTAGGGCAGGTGGTTCAATCTACTCAAACGCCGCCACTCTTGGCACAAGTTTATGAGTTGGCCAAAATCCATCGTTTTAAACTAGACGAAACCAGCAGCAAACGCACGAAACTGGATGTATTCCGTAATCAAAAACATCGATTGCGCAGTCGATTTTTGCATTTGCTGGAATTTTTACAAGTCGGTTTTGCCAAATCAGTTAGTGGCCCTGATTTGTTGGGCGGTGGACGTTTACATTTGCTGTTTGAAGAATGGGACTATGCATGGACTCCGCATGTTGAAGCGCAATTGATTGGATTGTCAGAATTAGGAAGTGATCTCAATACCATCGCAGTACAGAAGTTACTGCAACTCAAAGAGACTTTTTCTCAGTCTGGACAAGGGCGATCTTCTCATCTTGCAGTACAGCTTTTAATTCGTGCAGCATTGATGGGATTACATAAACAAATTCCAATTCTTTTTGCCGAAATTCAACAATATTTACCCAATGATCCTGATCTGGATTCGGTCATTCAATGCGGGCAAAAACTATTAAATTTATGGATAGGTAAGGATTTTTTGGCTTTCCAACAGCAGCCTGAACTAAAAGGGTTGTTAGAACAGGTGATTCCAAGTGCCTTGTTTTTGCTTTCACAATTCGCAACGCCGCCCGCAGATCAACAGCAGCAGATTCTCAATCAAGTGTTGCAGTTACGCAATTTGTCTAAACAGATTCAGCGCGTAGTGGAGGGTGAAGCGGATTGGTTGACACAGTTCTATGAAACCCTGGCGCGTTTACATACCGATTGGCAAAAGCTAGATATATTGGCAGGTGCAGTGGATGCCTTACGTTTTATTGATGGTGATTTGACCGAACAAAACCTACAACAATCGATTCAGCAGCATTTTGGCATCGGTGCAAGCCCTGAACATGCAGTGGCCTATCTATCTGGCATGATGCAAAGCGCCCCTGAATTATTATTGCGTTATCCTGCTATGGCAAAGTTACTTAATCAGCTTTTATTGCAGTGGGATGAAGCTACTTTTGTCGCGATTCTGCCTGATCTACGCCAAGCATTTACCTATTTTAAACCAAAAGAAACCGCAGCTTTTGCGGAACAAATTGCACAGTTGAATGATGTTTCAAGTCTGGATATTTCTCAATATATGAGTGAGGTATCACAGGCTGAAATGTTGCAAGGTGTGCAGTTGAATCAACAGCTACAGCAGTTTTTAGTCGATCAAAATTTACAAGGTTGGTTAGCGTAATGGGTGATTCAAATTCTAAAGACCTTGCAGCCCGTTGGCGTTTAATTTTAGGTCGTTATAGCGATCGAGCATTAAATCAGGTACAACTCGATGCAGAACAACTTCGCTTGGAACGAACCCTTGATTATTTATACAACCGAGAGTATGAACAGCGCGGACATGTAGCAGGAGAATCACGTCATGGTTCACTTGATGATTCACAACTTACTGCAATTAACTGGCTCAATCAGGCACGCAAACTATTTCCACAAAGTACCTTTGAGCGTGTACAGACCCAGGCAGTTGAGCGGTATCAGTTAGATGCCTTGCTTAAAGACCCACAAAGTTTAAAAAGTCTGGAACCAACACCGCAATTGGCAAAAGCTTTATTGACCATGCGTGGGCGAATGAATGCACAAACCCGAGATGCTGTTCGAGAGATCATTAAAACGGTGGTGGAGCAGATTGTTGCACGCTTAAAACCGAATTTTATCAATGCGATTCATGGTCGTCGTAACCGTTTTCGTCGTTCATTGATTGCCAATAGTCAGAATTTTGACTGGCGGCGTACCATTCGGGAAAATCTAAAACATTATAACCATGATCTAAATAAGCTGATTATTCAACAGCCATTCTTCAATGCACGGGTACAACGTCATTTACCCTGGACGGTGGTGTTATGTGTGGATCAAAGTGGTTCGATGATGAACTCAGTCATGTATAGCGCGATTTGTGCCAGTATTTTGGCGAGTTTACCTGCTGTTAAAGTTCATCTCGTATTATTTGATACCAATATCGTGGATTTGTCGCATATGGCGCATGACCCTGTTGAGGTATTGCTAACGGTGCAGTTGGGCGGCGGAACAGACATTGCCAAAGCAGTGAATTATTGTGAACGTTTTGTGACTCAACCCAATCGAACCATTTTTACTTTGATTAGTGATTTTGAAGAGGGCGGTTCAGTGGCGCATTTGCTTAATGCGATCAGTCGCTTGCAAAGCCAGCAGGTAAAATTACTGGGCTTGGCCGCTTTGGATGAACAGGCAAATCCAGTGTATGACATTCAGATGGCACAAAAACTGAATGAACGCGGCATGTCTGTGGCAGCTTTAACCCCTGAACATTTTGCTGAATGGATGGCAGAGGTGATGCAATGAGCTGGCAACAACAATATTTGGCTTATGATCAAGATAGCCTTGCAACCTATGCCAATGCGGGGCTGGTACGCCGTGCCTTAAAGGATATTGAAGCGGAAAAGGTGATTTTACAGAATGAACAAGCTGAACGGATCACGATTGAAAGTGATGGTCAACAAGTTTGTTTATCGGCTACAGGTTTAGTCAACGCATCATGTACTTGTCCTGCAACAGGTGCATGTAAGCATATCGTTGCCGCAGTGCTGTATTTACAACAACATTTACAAAACCCAGCTCAACAACAGATCGAAAATCAGACACAAGATACACCTGAATTGGTTGAGATTTCGGTTGTTTCATTTAGTGAACAGCCTCAAGTAAGTTTAAATAAACCCAATCTTATTGAAGAGATTCTTGTATTTGATTTAAATCAACTTGCCAAAAAAATAGGCAAAGCTCAAACCCAAAAAGCGATTAAATTGGCTCGTCTTTGGCAGCAAGAACAGCAAACCGATCTATTGGATGAAGAATATCGCTTAAAGATTCGAATTAGGAGTTTGGCTGAGGACATCATCTATGTTGCAGGAGCTGGTTTTACAGGCATGCTGTCTAATCTGGAAAAAGATCAATCAGCCTATTATCTAGCCGCTTTAAGTGAAGTTCAGCGTCTGCAAGGAAAATTGTGGGCTGAACTGGAATTGCGTGAAGCAGAGAACCCTGCAATTTTAACTGAGAGTGAACGCCAGTTTATTGTTGAATTAAAAGATGATCTGGCACAGTTACTCGAATTTGGTCTATCCCATGTCAATGAGATGACTGCACGTCAACTGCATTTACTCAATATGTCCGCACGAAGTGAATCATTACCACGTCTAGCTGCAATGTTAAGACAACTCAGCGGGCAGGTGGGCCGACTGTTAAATCGTGATGAGCACAGTTCAGAACATGATACGCTACTGTATTTGGCACAGATGAGTGCTTATCTCTATCGGTTGGAACATGCACAAGGTGAACAGCTATTAAAATTGAGAGGGAAGCTGCGACAGCATTATCAGCTCGATGAAGAACAAGCTGATTTGCAGCTTTTACCTTTAGGCGCACGTTGGTGGCGGACGCTTGGGGGAGCACGTGGGATGAGCCTGTATTTTTCAGAATTGGAAAATCCTAAAACTTTTGAAGTCACTTTGGCGCGTGCTGAAAATAATGATCCCAACTTTACCCGTCATAATGCATGGTCACAGCAAAGTATCTGGATGTTAACTGCTCAACAACTGATGCAGAAAAAAGTACGTTTACAACAGCCTCGGTTTGGTGAAGATGGACGGTTATCTGCCGCAGGGACAAGTCGTGCCTTGCCTTTAAATAGCCTAAGTAAAATTGATGATTTTAGTCTTTACCAACAGATCGGATTCAATGATTGGCAGACATTACAGCAGCATTGGCAGCAACAGTTACAGACTATAGACGGAATTAATCAAACGATACTTCTTAATATCTCTGCTTATGACAGCCCAAAAGTAGATGAGATTGAACAATGCTTATGGTGGACGGTTTATGACCAAAACCGATCAACATTGCATATGCGTTTGGACTGGAAAACACAAGACTTAGAGAAAATTCGTCAGCTTGAACGCTTATGTACCCAAATGGTACAGGTCCACTCTATTTTTGCGTACTGCCAAATTAAAGGGCATCAACTGGTTTTATTACCGATGAGTTTATTAATCACTCAAAATGGCAAGACTCGACTGTTTAACCTTGATTTTGACCAATTGGCTGAACCAAAAAAAACTTTAAAAGAAAGTATCGTTGGACGTATTGAGCAACTGTTGGCGAAGAAAAAACAGCAGCAAGCTAAATTTGCTTCAACTCAAATCAGCTTGAGCCAGAAAGTGTGTGAACCGATTTTGGAGGTATTGCTTGGTCTTGGTTGTTCAGGGCGTATGTTGCTGAGTGCTTCGCAGGTTGAAATACTACAGCAGCAACGACAGTTGGCACAGGATGCGGGAATGAGCCTTTTAGTTAGACAAATCAGCTTAATTTTGGATACTTCTCAACTAAATTCAGCGATGCTTTTACGTTTGGTCTATGTGTGTGAGTTGGTTTTAAGAATGCAGGTTTTTTTGCCAATACAATTAAATATTGATAATAAATAGGACTTACGCACTGTTAT
>NZ_DDAH01000019.1:0-16332 GCF_002333245.1 Acinetobacter sp. UBA2063 | reverse complement strand
TATATAAATTAAAGTAAACTTATAATAGTTATTCAAAAGAAAAGAAGAGGTAAACTATTCTTTTCTTTAAATATATAAGAATTATTTGGCTAGCTCAGCTTCAATCGCACTGACAATACGTTCGTCATCGGCTGTGATGTCTGGTGCAAAACGTGCAACGATCTCGCCATTTTTATTGATGAGGAATTTTTCAAAGTTCCACAACACTTCAGGCGGATTGTTTGGGGTTAAACCATAGTCAACAAGGTCTTTCCACCAAGGACCCTCACCCGTACGTTCAGGAATCGCCTGAGTCAGTGTCTGGTAAAGTGGGTGCTTATCATCACCTGCAACAGAGATTTTGGCGAAAAGTGGGAAATGCACGTCATAGTTGAGAGAGCAGAATTGTTCAATCTCATCGTTTGTGCCTGGCTCTTGCTCTAAGAAGTTATTGGCAGGGAAACCTAAAATTTCCAGCCCCTGATCTTTTTTGGCCTGATAAAGTTTTTCCAAACCCTCATATTGTGGTGTCAAACCACATTTTGACGCAACGTTGACGATCAATAGGACTTTACCCTGATATTGATCAAGGTCAACATCCTGACCCTTAATGTCCTTAACTGGAATGTGGTAAACCGATTGGCTCATGTGATTATCCTAATCTGTTGTTGTGCAAGACCTGTTTGTTTTAACTGCTATTCAGCCAGAGTGCAATGCTGTTGAGATGAATCCATACAAATAATCCATGAAAACAGGGCGTTCTTTAAATGGAGGCGTTTTTAAGCTGGATGGGGTCTGGCCTGTATAGCGTTTAAAGAACTCTATAAAGCTGGAACTGTGGTGGTAGTCTATCTTTCCATCGTTGATCGCACCATTATTATGGATGTTGGCAGTACAGGCGATTGGCCCAAACCGTACCAGTATTTTTATCAACCTGATGCCTGTGTTTACCGCAATTATTGCCAGCCTCTGGTTGTCTGAACAATGGACGATCCACCATAGCATTGGTGGTGTGATGATTCTGGTGGGTATTGTGATGGCACAGAAGAAAACGGTGAAAGCACCAGCCACACGGGTGAAATCAGCCTAATTCAGGTTCGATAAAGGTGTGTTTGTTGAAAATAAAAACAAACACACCAAAAAATTTATCTAATGAGCATTCTTTCTATATGATTTACAAATATATTTTAAAGTGTGACTAAATTTGTCATCTAAAAAAAGCTGAATAAAAATAGAAATATAATTTTATTAAAATAATGAAAGTGACAAAAATGGTACGTTTTTCACATTTTTTGTTAGAGAAATAATATATTTGTATAAGTTGAACAATTGTTCTATAATACCGCCCGCAGCAGGCTGATTCGTTATGAGAATGAAGAAGTTGCTTACCAAATTTGTGAACCCTCTGGATGTGATTATCCACATCCTTTTTATGCTCAGTTATCCCTATATAACTGAGCTTTTTTTTGTCTGCTCTTCACCGAATTATATGATTAATGTACTAAGCACGAATCACTTCACCTGTAAGTGCATTTAAGATTCGGCTCGGTTGCTGGCTCAGTCCCAGATCACCCTTTAGGTAATGCAGCGATGAGGCAAAGTAATCCTGTGCCTGTTGCAGGCTATGTGCAGGTGTTAAACCCGCAGGATTGGCACTGGTTGAAACAATAAAGCCACCAAAGCTGTTGCACAGCCCAACACACAGGGGATGGGTGGTCACACGTACCGCGACAAGGGGATGCTGTCCCTTAATCCAGTCTGGAATGTGCTGATCGGCAGGGAGTAGCCAGGTGGTGGCACGCTCTGTCGGCAAACGGTCGGACCAGCTTGCAATGACTTGCTGGCGAATATCGGCTGTTAAGCTTTGTAGTAAGTGTTCAACCTGATCAAGGTGCCCAGCCAGTAAAATCACCCCTTTTTCCATTGGACGATGTTTCAGTTCCAAAATGTGCTGAAACGCCTGTTCATTGAATGGATCACAGCCCAACCCCCAGACGGCTTCAGTGGGATAGGCAAGCACTTCACCCTGTTTTAATAGTTGTGCCGCTTCAGAAATGGAGGATGTGATCATGCGAAAACTGAGAATCAAGGGATAGATGTTGCTAGTTTAATGCATTGGGCGGCAACGTAAATAGCGTCCACCTTGCTGGATACATAAACCGAGCAATTCCAGTTCCATTAACTGGGCGGTGAGGTCAGCAATCGATGCTGAATAGCGCTGGGCAAGTTGGTCGAGGTCTTGTCCAACCCAGTCCAGTATCTGGTAGAGTTCGATCAGGTGCGTAGGCAGGCTGGGTGGTGGAGGTACTGTTTCTTTGGGTTCTTCAACACGTTGTTGCTGGGCTTGCCATTGGGTTGGTAAAGCCAGATCTTCAATGATCTGTTCAGGATGGTCAACCAGGGTTGCACCCTCCCGAATCAGTTGATGGCAACCTTGATGATGCTCGCTGTAAATATGTCCAGGAATGGCGAAGACCATTTTGCCCTGATTTGCCGCTGCATTTGCCGTGGTGATGGAACCGCTTTTTAATGCCGCCTCCACCACCAACACGCCAAGGCTCAAGCCGCTGACAATACGGTTACGCCGTGGAAAAAACGCGGCTAAAGGCAGGGTGGCAGGCAAGAACTCAGTCACAATTGCGCCCGATTGACGAATTTCTTCGGCTAATTGTTTATGCTGGGCAGGATAAATGGTATCCAGTCCTGTGCCCATCACTGCAATGGTTCGCTGATGCGCCAGTCCACCACGATGTGCTGCCTCATCAATACCATGTGCCAGACCACTGCTGATATAAAAGCCTTTTTCACTTAAATAATAGCCAAAGTCATAGGCCATTTGCCGTCCATGAGGGCTGGGCTTGCGGCTGCCCACTACAGCGATTTGGGGTTGTAACAGTGCCGATGCCTGTCCCTGCCCAAATAAAATCGGTGGGTGGTCTGAATAGGGCAATAGCTGGGTTGGATAGCCGATATCGTCAGGCGTTAAGATGAAGTCACTGTGTTTTTGAATGAGTTGAACGGTCTGTGCAAATTGTTGCTGCCCCTGCGCAGTCTGGAATTCCTGCAAACGTTTTAAATGACTGGCATGTAGGCCAAGTTGCTGCCATTCTGCAAAGCGGTTGGGTTGAGTTGCCTGTTCACAACTGCCAAAGTGATGAAGAATTTTTGGAAAACTGGAGAGCGAATGTTGAACCAAATACCACACCAAAACAGTGGCGTAGTGCTGAGGTGATAATTGATCCAACATGGGTCTTTAGGACTTAGTCATCAAGACGAGGTGGCTTGATGTTTGAACCAATCTTTATTGGCAGTTCACTTTCCAGCACGTATGCATAGCTGATACGGTCAAAACTCTTAAAGATCATGACACTGCCCACATATTGTCCAGGAAGTTTAACGGCTTCCTTGGTTTTAGGGTCACGAACAGTTTCACCATCCTGATAGGTGCTGAAAACCTGTCCGATCTCAATACCGTCAGCCGTACCACGGTCTACGGTCACCACGCCGTTTTTCGCAGCAGTTCCAATTGAACCCATGACACGAATGATCTTGCCGCCATCTTTGACCTGACCTGCATCAGTTGGGTAGAACAGGGTAGGCAGCATGGCATCCTGTTCAGCCATGACGCGGTCGCCACGGCGGACTTCACCATTGTAGCTGTCGGTCAGTTCAACCGTAGTGATGTCATTTTCGTTGCGAATGGCAACACCCGAAGCGACTTGGGTTAACTCAATGCCAAGCACCTGTTTTTTGCCTTTCTCATCCAGCACCACATATGGTTCGCCCTCACGGAACACACCATAGCGTTGACCATTTTCAAGACCCTTACCACGGACATAAACGCTCTGGCCCTTGCCTGCAAGAACGCGGTTGTCTGCGGTGCCCAGAATATACGGTGTATTGGCAATCGCATCGGCTGGAAGTACCGAGGTGCGTTCCAGCCATTGTTGAATATGAGCTAATGGAATAACCGGGACGCTATTATTCAAAGCTTCAATGCGAACCTTTGGACGTAAAGTAGAAGTATTGCCAGAGTAACGACGAATGATACCGTCACAACCATCACCTTCATCTTTACCGATCAGTGGTTTACCGTTCAAACTACAAAGTAGTAGTTTGTCCCCTGGATAAATCCAGTGTGGGTTTTTAACATGTTTGTTGCTTGCCCAGATTTCAGGCCAGCGCCACGGCTTGCTTAAAAACTTGCCCGAAATGTCCCAGAGGGTATCGCCTTTTTTCACCACATAAACATGCGGTGCGCCTGCTTTCACTGACGGTGGGCTGACATTCGGACTGGCTGCATGGGTCAGGTTTACCGTCATGCCCAATCCAGCACAAATTGCAGCAGCAATTAGTTGTTTTTTTAACCCCAAGGCATGAAATGATTGTATGCCGTTTAAAACCTTTTTCATTATCATAATTCCTAAAAATTATCTGTGTAGTTGCGCTATAATAACGACTTTACACACAATTTTTTGATCAAGCATTCCCTTCAGTTGGTTTTTTGATCAATGGCATAAGTGAGGAACAGTATGGCCTTATTACCTATTTTAAGTTTTCCTGATCCCCGTCTTCGTACCATTGCCAAGCCAGTCGAAGAAGTCACTGATGATATTCGTCAGCTTGCAGCAGATATGTTAGAAACCATGTACGAGGCACCGGGTATAGGTTTAGCGGCAACTCAGGTTGATCATCATATTCAGCTTATTGTCATGGACCTTTCTGAAGAGAAAAATCAACCGATGGTGTTCATCAACCCCAAAGTCACTCCACTGACTCAAGAGACTCAGCCCTACGAAGAAGGCTGTCTCTCTGTGCCTCAAATATACGATAAAGTTGCGCGTCCGTCACGTGTAAAAATTGAAGCAATTAACCTTGATGGTCAAGCATTTGAATTAGAAGCTGACGAACTTCTCGCAGTTTGTATCCAACATGAAATGGATCACTTAAATGGAAAACTGTTTGTAGACTATTTATCGCCATTGAAACGTCAACGTGCACGTGAAAAAGTTGAAAAAGTTGTACGTCAACGCGATAAGGAAAAAGTTGCGGTTAAACGTTAACACATGTTTTTCGGTTATTAAAAGTGCCCTTATTGTTTCGTAGTGGTTTAATGCTTGCATTTACCGCAGTCTGTTTACAGATTGCGGTGTTTTTGCAGCCTCTACTGCCGAAGCAATATCAGATTGCACCCGTCTGTGAAACGATTACCCAAGCGTTATTGTTGCCTAAATTAAAAGCTGAACAGCAGTCTGTATCGCACAATATGCATCATCATTCACATCAGCTTGAACAACATCAAAGCTTGATGTCGAAACATGACCACCACGATCCAAACCATCAATGCCAGTACTGTACTGTCTATGCCAATCTGGTATTACCACCAGAATTCGGCGTGAAAGAAGTTTTAGTCCGAATCCAAATCCGTTTAGTCGCGTATCAACAGGCATTTAAGCATATTTATTTTGCACTGCAACGGCTATTCTTATTACCTCAAGGGCGAGCACCGCCACTCTTTGCATAAATTAAAACGTCAATTTCATTAGGGTTTTTAAAACTCTAGCCTCGTTTTACTTATGTTTTAAGAGAGACTAATCATGGCTCAACCTAAATTTTTATTACAACCGCTGACGGTTGCGATTCTTGCTGCTTCAAATTCTGCGGTGCTATGGGCAAATACTGAAACTCAGTCACAAACTCAAATGGCTCAAGTCACACTTGCACCGATTGTTGTCACTGCACAGCTCGCAAATGATGCGAATGGTTTGATTGTACACAGTGACCCTAAACAACCGATTCAACCTGTTCCTGCTTCGGATGGTGCTGCATATTTGAAAACTATTCCTGGTTTTAGCAGTATAGGCAGTGGGGGAACCAATGGTGATATCAGTTTTAGAGGAATGTTTGGTTCACGAATTAAAGTATTGAATGATGGTTCTGAGGAACTGGGTGCTTGTCCAGCACGTATGGATAATCCAACTTCATATATTTCACCTGAGAGTTTTGATCGTATTACCGTGATTAAAGGACCTCAAACCGTTCGCTATCCAACACCTGGTTCGGCAGCAACTGTTTTATTTGAAAGAGATCCAGTGAAATTCGATCAAAATCAAAACTATAAAGGTCAAGCGAGTGTGGTTGCAGGCTCATACGGTCGATTAGATCATAATGTAGATGCGGCGATTGGCAATGACACTGCTTATGCACGTATTAATGCGAACCGTTCTGTCGCCAATGACTATCAAGATGGTGATGGTAAGGACGTTCATTCAAATTGGGAGCGTTGGGGTGCTGATCTTGCCTTAGGATGGACACCAACTGAAAACACGTGGATTGAATTGCAGGGTGGAAAAGGCGATGGTGAGTCGGCTTACGCGGGACGTTCGCTTGATGGATCGCAATTTAAACGTGAAAGTCTGGGACTACATCTAGAACAACGCAATATTAGTGAGGTGATTAAAAAAATCGAAGCACAAGTTGATTATAGTTTTAATGATCACATTATGGATAATTTCAGTTTGAGAGATGTGCCAGTAGGTGGTATGCCTATGGCAATGGACGTCACTCGCCGTACGCTTAATGCAAGAGCAGCGATCACGACAGATTGGGATAAAATCAGTCTCGTTTCAGGACTTGATTCTCAGCATAATAAGCAAGCGGGTAATATGTACATGCGTGGTCAGTTGCCGCCAGCAATGGATGAGACTCTCAGCTTTCAAAGTTATGGTGCATTTACTGAAGCTACCATTCCTGTAAATGATAATAATAAAGTGATTACAGGCGCTCGTATTGACCATGTGGAAATTGAAAATCTAGCGAGCAATAAATCGCGTAAAAATACTGTACCTAGTGGTTTTATTCGCCTAGAAAATCTCATGCCGCAACATGATTTGAAAAGCTATATTGGTTTAGGTTATGTAGAACGTACGCCTGATTTCTGGGAAATTTATCGGACAGTATTACCATCGACAAACATGGGTATGGATGACATGAATGGTCATGGCGGTCATGGCGGTCATGGCGGTCATGGCAATATGCCAATGCCGAGTGCAACCAGAACGATGGATGACTTGGAATATCTAGACAATGAAAAAACGCTCCAACTTGATTTGGGTTATCAACTTGATCATGGGAAATATAATAGCTGGGCATCTGCTTATGTTGGTGTGATTAAAGACTTTATGTTGATCAGCTATGATGATCCTGATAATGAGATGCTTACCCCGAAAATTCGTAATGTAGATGCCACGATTGCAGGCGCAGAATTAGGTGTAGGCTATAAATTTACAGATCAAATCCAAACCGATTTGAGTGCAATGTATGCGTGGGGAGAAAATACCACGGACAATAAGCCATTACCGCAAATCGCACCTTTGGAAGCACGCTTGAACTTGCGTTATATCGCTGATAATTATTCTTTAGGTCTGTTATGGCGTGTTGTTGCGAAACAAGATCGTATTAGCAAGAACGAAGGAAATATAGTTGGCTATGACATGGGTGAAAGTAAGGCTTTTAACACGCTGTCTTTAAATGGTGCCTATAAACTGACTCAAAATGTTGAGTTATCGGTCGGGATTGATAATATCCTTGATGAGACATATGCCGAACACTTAAATAAAGGTGGTGCTGCAACAGGTTTTTATCCTGCTGATACGCAATATAACAATATTGGTCGAAACTATTGGACTCGAATCAGTATGAAATTCTAAGCTATAAAAAAACAAGGTGGGTTTGCCACCTTGTTTTATTTTTAAGTTAAGCCAAACAGTCTTGTTTTGGCATTAAGCTATCGCAGTACAACGGATTAAGTGCACATTGCAAATCATCAATTTGTTCTTGAGTGACATAGCCTTTGGCTGTGAGATATTCAGCCACACGATCATCGCGCAAGCTTAAAAATGCCGCATCATAAACACCTAAATCTACAAATAAAGCTGCTGTTTCAAGGCTATTAAAATGATCAAGAAAAACATCATTTTCGTGCATCAAAAAAATGTGTGTCAGTTCTGCATTGGCATCTACGTTTAAACGTTGTGCTAATTGCTCTGGGCGAGTGTTAATAAATAATAAATCTGATAGTTCATCGAACTGACTTTTATCCAGTTGATTTTCGCCATCTTTGACATGAGCTAACCATGCTTTAAAGACCAGCACGGCACCACCACGAAGTAGCATACTCCACATTTGATGACGAGTTTCATGATCCAAATGAGCGGATTCTGTTTCTAATACATCCAAGAATTTTTGTTCTTGTAACGCTAGCTTTTCAAATAGCCCTAGACCCTGTGGCTGATAAGCTGCTGGTGCAAATACATCAAAATTCAGCTCATGGAATACATTGAGGGCAAGGGGGGCGGCTGCTTGATAAAGTGTATTCAATGCTTTTAGATGAGTATCATTTAAGTTGCTCTGTACAAAAATATTCTGCCAGTTGAGCTCTGGTAATAAGGCGTTGGCACTGTATTGGCGGTAAAATTGTTGTGAGGTATGCTCAGAGGTGAGGTGACTACTATTCATGATCAATGTCCTTTGTGATAGTTTTGCTAGAAACCTAAACGCATGAAAAATGGCTTCTATCAAGTTGATCAATTTTTGCCTGTTTATGGATGCAAGTAGAATACGGCTAAAGTTGTATACGTGGTTTTTATGGGAATATTTATTAATAAAAACAATATTTTAATTAATTGTAAGTAAGTGTACAAACGTTCACTATTGTAAGTGAACGTTTTTGCCATAGCCAATAATTTTTTGAGCACTTTGGTCAATTTTTTGTCATTTTAGTACTCTTTTTTTGATAATTTTTGCCTATGTTTCAAAATATTTTGCCATTTAGCCCATCGGCATGATTTTTAAGCCTGATAACCATGCGCGTAATCCAGCAGGTTTCAGTGGTTTTCTCAGCAAAACAATATTCTGTCGCTTTAGGCACTGAGGAAGTTCTGGATCGGAATCTGCAGTAATCAGGGCAACAGGAATATGTGCAGGGCGATATTGTTCAATAAAATCTAAGCCGCGTTGATCATGATTTAAATGCTGATCTATTAACCAGACCTGAATATCTTCCTGTTCAATCAGCCTGAGCGCCTCCGCAGGTTCAGTCGCGGTAAAAATCTGGTAGCCCCACTTACTTAATAAGGTCCGCATGCCTTGCAGAATGGTTTCATCATTGTCCAGACACAGCACTTTATAAGCAGTGTGTTGCAGTGCGGTCACATGCGGTGTAGTCGCTTCAATTTTTGGTGCTTCGGCGAGCGGTACTTCGATCATAAAGCAAGAGCCTTTACCTAATTCTGAATAGACATGCACTGGGAAATCCAGCAGGCTGGTCATACGCTGCACGATTGCAAGTCCTAATCCCAGACCTTGCTCACCCCAGGGCGAGGTATGACCGCAACGCTCAAATTCCTGAAACAGTTTCACGCGTTGCTGTTCATTGATGCCAGGTCCTGTATCCCAAACACCGATTCGAATATGTTTTGGACGTTGTGCTGAACGCAGTACACCCACTACCACACGACCCTGTGCGGTATAGCGCAGAGCATTGCTGACAAAGTTCTGTATAATGCGGCGCATCCATTGCGGGTCGGTATCCACCCAGAACCTGGTGTCGTGAACAGAGAACTGGATATTGCGCTGTGCGGCAATCGACTTAAATTGTAGTTCGAGGTCATTTAACAGGTCATGCAGTGAATAGGCCTGACGTTTTGGCTGAATGGTTCCGCCCTCCAGACGTGCGATGTCCAGTAGGGCAGAGAGCATGCTTTCCGCACCATACAGGGCACGGTCCAGTTGCTGTAAGGTTTGTTGATCTTCAGTTGAGCTGACACTCTGTTCCAGCGCGGTGCTGAACAGGCGTGCTGCATGCATCGGTTGCAGCAGGTCGTGGCTGGCCGCTGCCAAAAATCGACTTTTCGACTGGTTGGCCTTGTCGGCTTGTTCCAGTGCCAATTTCTGTTCGGTCAGGGCATTGGCAAGCTGCTGGGTACGGTCATTGACCCGTTCTTCCAGCACCGCCTCATTTTCACGGAACGCGGTAATATCGGCAAAGGTAGTGACAAAGCCGCCGCCCTCAATAGGGGTGCCGCGCATCTGGATCACCAGACCATCCTTGCGAATCCGTTCAAATTCATGCGCACTGCCGACTTTCATCCAGTGAATCCGTTTATTTACATGCTCCTCAACCGAACCTGGTCCACATTCACCCTGTTCCGCGTTATAACGGATTAAATCAGCAATCGGGCATCCCACATAAACCAGATCTTTGGGATAATCAAACAGTTTCAGGTACTGGTTGTTCCATGCCACCAGACACATATTTTTATCCACCACACTGACCCCCTGTGTCATGTGGTCAATCATGGTCATCAACAGGTTTTGGTTAAAACGCTGCCACTGGGAGGCCTGATCCAGAATATTCGCTACCTGCCCCAAAGCCAGTCCGTTATTGATCATGGCAGTAGTGAGTAAGGTACGGGCAGAGGCCGCGCCAATAATTCCCGCCAGATACTGTTCAGTAAAACGCCACCACATGCCATTGGCGACATGGTTTTCATTGAGGATGGTATGGTTTTGCTCACAGAATTGCTGGAACGCCTGTATGGTTAGTCGGTCCCCTGTAATCCGTTTTGCCAAAGCCAGCAGATCACCCACTTTAAGCCGTGACCCATTTTGGTGTAGGTCGGTCAGGTCGGTATTTGACTGAGCGGATGGCAAAGGCTTGCTTTCATAGTAAAAAAAGCTTTCAGCCTGAATCTGTTCAGCAACGCTTGGGCGATACAGGCGCGAGACCCAGATATATGAAACCACGTTCAACCCCAAAGACCACAGCACCCCGTGAGTCAAAGGCGCAAAGGACTTAAAGCCGAGCAGCGCTTCTGGACGCAGGGCGTTGATGTCAAATGGGCCAAACAGCAACAAATGCTGGGCAAAAGCCTGATAATGCTCAGGCAGGCTGCGCAACACCGTTGGGAAAAGCAAGGTGTAGCTCCACATGGCAAAGCCGATCAACAGGCCTGCATACACGCCCTGACGGCTTGCGCCACGCCAGTAAAGACCACCAATCAGGGCTGGCGAGAACTGTGCGACGGCACTAAACGCCAGTAGACCAAAAACCGAGAGCTGGTTAATGTCATTGAAGAAATGGAAGAATAAAAAACCCAATGACATCACGCTGACAATACTGAAGCGCCGTGTCAGTTTCAGCACTCGGGGAAGTTGCTGGTCTTGTCGGGAAATAATCTTAAAGCGCCATAGTGCGGGCATGATCAGGTCATTGCTGAGCATGATCGAGAGGGCAACGGATGCCACCAGCAGCATACCTGTGGAGGCGGAGAAACCGCCCAGAAATGCCAGCAGGGTCAACCAGTCCTGTTGGTAGCTGAGCGGCAGGGCCAATACCGCAATATCAGGTGTACCCAGTGACTCAGGCAGCGAGTGTAGCGCCCAACTGGCAATTGGAATAATCGCAATGATGGTCAGGATCAGGTAGGCTGCAAACCAGCGCCGTGCGCCACGAATATGCTTTTCATCCCGTAACTCGACCACCGCCACATGGAACTGGCGTGGCAGGCAAATCATTGCCAGTGCGGCGAGCAGGGTTTGAATCCAGAATGTTTCAGGTACACCAAGCTGCTGGAGGTCATGAAAATGTTGACTGACATCGTTGCTGACTTGTTTAATATTTTCAGGCGATTGCAATAAGAAAAATCCTGCAACACAGAGGAGGGCGAATAATTTCACAAAGGATTCAAAGGCAACCGCCAGCATCAAACCGCCATGCTGTTCGGTATGGGCAATATGACGTGTGCCAAAGATCATCGCCAAAATCGCAAGTACGCCTGTCAGCACCAGCACACTGTTGGTGGTGGTATGGATGTGGGCATTTTGCTCAAGAATCACCGATGCACTCAGCGCAATGGCACGGAGTTGCAGGGCAAGGTAGGGCACAATGGCAATCACGGCAAGGATGGTGACCAGCGCAGCCAGACTGCCACTTTTTCCGTAGCGGGCCGCGACAAAGTCGGCAATCGAGGAAATGGCGTGGTGCTGACGAATACGGCCTAGCCGTCTCCACAGGTCATAACCGAACCAGATAAACAACAGCGGACCCAGATAGATCGGCAGGAAAATCACCCCCTCACGAACCGCAGCGCCTGTGGCACCGTAGAACGTCCATGATGAACAGTACACACCCAGGGTCAGGCTGAACAGCAACATGCGGCCGCGCGGGCTAAGGCGGCTGGCGTGTTTCTCTCCGAAAAACGCGCAGCCGAATAGCACCACAATATACAGGGCAAGTACCCCAATAATCAGCCAACTGTTCATATTGCTCACGTGATCAAGTCCCATTTTTTATCATACTGCGAAGCGCGGAACGTGCGTTAAAACAAGATTACATTTAGAGACCAAAGTCTAAGTTACGAGTCAAGTGGAATCTTGCTAATTTGAATAATGAAAAATCCCATGCGAAATGGGGTCCACGGCTGGACACAAAAATAAGGAGTTAATTATGGATGACTCACAGGTAGAACGTATTCTACAAAATCCAAAGTTTCAAGAAATGGTTAGCAGAAAACGCACTTTAAGTTGGACATTAACAGCAATCATGCTGTTTATCTACGTTGGTTTTATGCTTTTGGTTGGCTATAACAAAGAGTTTCTAGCAAGTTCATTTAGTGGTGGCATTACAACCTGGGGCATGCCCCTCGGTTTAGGCATCATCGTGTTGTCATTTTTATTATGTGGTGTGTATTCATATATCGCCAATACTAAACTCGATCAACTCAATGAAGAAGCACTCAAGGAAGTTGAGGCAATCACACATGAAAAAGGGATGCACTGAGATGAAAGGGACGTCTATTAAAGCGATCATTTTCGCACTTGCAACCTTGTGTAGCTCAGGTATTGCATTTGCTGGTCCTGATTTAGGAGCAGCTGAGCAGCAAGCCACCAACTGGCATGCGATCATTATGTTTATGATCTTTGTTGGTTTCACGCTTTTCATTACCAAATGGGCAGCTAAGCAAACACAATCTACCCAAGATTTCTATACTGCGGGTGGTGGAATCAGTGGTTTCCAAAACGGTTTAGCGATTGCGGGTGACTATATGTCAGCAGCATCGTTCTTGGGTATTTCAGCATTGGTGTTTAGTTCAGGCTTCGATGGCTTGCTTTATTCACTTGGTTTTATGGTCGGTTGGCCGATTGTTCTATTCCTTGTTGCTGAGCGCTTACGTAACTTAGGAAAATATAACCTTTCTGATGTAGTGTCGTTCCGTCTTGAAGAAAAGCCAGTGCGTACTTTAGCGGCAGTGAGTTCATTGGTTGTTGTTGCTTTCTATTTGATTGCTCAAATGGTGGGTGCAGGTCAGTTAATCAAACTACTATTTGGTTTGAACTATAATATCGCGGTTGTGATTGTCGGTTTATTGATGATGGCATACGTGATGTTTGGTGGTATGTTGGCAACAACTTGGGTTCAAATCATCAAAGCGGTGATGCTACTCAGTGGTGCAACATTCATGGCATTCATGGTGATGAAAGCTGTGGGCTTTAGCTTTAGCAATATGTTTAACCAAGCGATTGGTGTATACAGCCAAGCGCATAATATGAGCTTGGATGAAGCTGCAAAAATCATGGGGCCAGGCAAGCTTGCTGCGAATCCAATTGATGCACTTTCTCTTGGTCTTGCCTTGATGTTTGGTACAGCAGGTTTGCCGCACATCTTAATGCGCTTCTTCACAGTAAAAGATGCGAAAGAAGCACGTAAATCAGTTGTTGTTGCAACAGGCTTTATTGGTTATTTCTATCTTTTAACGTTCATTATTGGTTTCGGTGCGATCTTATTCGTTGCAAACAATCCTCAGTTCCTTGATGTTGCGAAAGCGGCTATGACAGGAAAATTAGAGTTGATTGGTGGTAATAATATGGCGGCAGTTCACCTCAGTGATGCTGTTGGTGGTGACCTGTTCATGGGTTTCATTTCAGCAGTTGCATTTGCAACCATCCTTGCTGTAGTTGCTGGCTTAACACTTTCAGGTGCTTCTGCGATTTCACATGACTTATATGCAAACGTATTCAAAAAAGGTAAAACTACGCCTCAATCTGAATTACGTATGTCAAAAATTGCGACTTTAGGTTTAGCAATCTTTGCCATGGTCCTAGGGATTTTGTTCGAAAAACAAAACGTTGCTTTCATGGTTGGTTTGGCATTCTCAGTTGCATGTTGTGCAAACTTCCCAGTACTTGTATTGTCTATGTTCTGGAAAGGTTTAACGACTCGTGGTGCAGTAATTGGTGGTGTGGTTGGCTTGGTGGGTGCGGTAAGTTTAATTATCTTGTCAAAAGCAGTTTGGGTTGATACTTTGGGTATTTCTGAAACTGCGCCAAACCCATTCAATGGTCCAGCATTATTTGCAATGCCATTATCATTCCTTTGCTGTTGGTTCTTCTCTGTAACAGATAAAACTGCGCGTGCAGAGAAAGAGCGTAAAGCGTTCGATGCTCAGTTTGTTCGTTCGCAAACAGGTATTGGTATCTCTGGTGCATCAGATCACTAATTAAATTCGATATCTAAATCAAAGCCCTCATCAATTGAGGGCTTTTTTATGGTTTATTGATGCATACTGGCCAGTTGCTGTGATTGATTGCGATACAATGACAGACCAATTTTCTGTAAATGCCGTCCTTTCTGTTCAAGGAAATGATTTAATTTTGGAATATGTTTGGCGCCTGTATAGAGTGCTAGATTGCGACCAATCAAATAATAGGCAAACCATGAGGCTGACTGTGGTGCCAAACCCAATTTCTGCATTTTTTTACGACCAATAAAGAATTGGGTAATTTCGAGGTGTTGTTTGTAGGCTAGTTTTTGCTGAAAAGAGCGTAGGTAACGATATTTCCGTTCAAAGGGTTCTTTGGAAAGACTAGATCCCAGAGAAATACTGCTCTCATCAGATTGAGGATGTGCAAACTGCATCCAGTAAATCATTTTCCAGCCGTCAGCTTCATTATTCACTAACCATTTTTCTTCAATGCCCATCAACCAGCCCGCATATTTCCAAAAATGCAAAAAGCTATCAACTTCTTGTTTACTCGGAAAAATACCTAAAGCCCGAATACCCAGCAATACCACACCGCTAAAGGCAATATTGGTCATGGCCTGATCATATTGGTTGATGGGCAAACCCCAGGTCTCAGCATCCCATTTTTCAGATTTTTGCAGTTGATGACTCACCAGCGAATGAATAAAACGTACAAAAATGGTTGAGGTAAAACCTTTGCTAAAGCGTTCAAAACCACCTTGTTCAGTGATATCCACCCACCATTTGGTGGTTTCAGCCAGACGGGTGCCCGCCTGTTTCTTTAATGCGCCTGTCAATACCAATGGCTGGTTAAAGCCAGGATACAGATAACCTGTCATGAGGGAAACATCTCTCAGGATGAAGCCATTATTTACACCCAAACGATAGGTAAATTTCAGGGCTTCATCAATCTTGCCTTGATCGTACCAAACGGGTTTTTGTTCAATGAGCTGAAAAAACTCAGTGAGTTCAGGAATCTCATGCGGCAGCTTGTCCAAACCCTCATACAGCGCCGTTTCAAAATACTTACGGTGCTGTTTTGGGTTTTGCAATACCCAGCGCAACACCTGATCCATCGGCTCATCACCACTTTGCAGGGCGTTATTCAATGCCAGATAGTCCTCATAACTTGGCTGGACCTCCTGACGAGTCATATAGCTTAATATTTTGGATTTCACATTCGACTGAATCATGTCTTCAAAAGAAGCCAGACGTTTAGGTTTAACGATGCTTTGCATTGCATAAAGCCCCTGATTGTTATTTAATCAAAGCTTAATATGAATAAATATTCGTATTCAATTCGCATTTCCCTTGAGGCTGAGCATGAGAAAAAGACCCCAGCAGCAACGTGCCAAAATGATCGTGGAAAGCATTTTACAGGGTACACAAAAATGCATTTCTGAATATGGCGTGTTGCATGTCACCACACCTAAAATCTCTGAAAAATCAGGAGTAAGTGTCGGATCAATTTATCAATATTTTGAAAATAAAGAACAGATTGTGGCGGAACTGCTGCTACGTAAAAGTGAGGATCTGGGGCAGGCATTGAAACAGTTGGTGATGCTGCAACAGCAAACCAGTATTCAGGACGTCATCACATTAAGCATTGCCTTTGGCTTTGAATCGTTGAAGTCTGATCAGGGCTTTTTTATTGAAATCTTAAAGAACTGGCATGCCTACAGTGACTCAGATGCGGCACAGGTGCTGGAAAGACATTTTTTGGAAATTGGGATGTACCTGTTTGGGCGTTACTATCCACACTGAGATCGGA
>NZ_DDAH01000256.1:0-8465 GCF_002333245.1 Acinetobacter sp. UBA2063 | reverse complement strand
ATCATTAAAACCGATAAAGTCCTTACCTCGGCATCGCAAGATTTTACCGTCAAGGTGGATGTCACGGGTTTAAAACCAGACCAGCGTTATTTCTATCGCTTTATCTTTGGTGACAAGATTTCTCCAGTTGGTCAAACTAAAACCTTAGCAACCAGCACCTCAAAAGTCAGTTTTGCGGTATGTTCATGCTCAAATTATCCAGCAGGTTATTTCTATGTGTATCGGGAAATGGCGAAGCAAAATGTTGATGTGGTCATTCATCTAGGTGACTATATTTATGAATATGGCGCAGATGGTTATGCAACAGAAGATGCGGAAAAATTAGGACGAACACTGGCAGCTGATAACAATAAAGAAATTATCAAATTAGATGATTACCGTAAACGTTATGCTTTATACCGCAAAGACAAGGACTTGCAGGCATTACATCATCGCCATCCCTTTATTGTGATTTGGGATGACCATGAATTGGCAAATGACACATGGCGAGATGGTGCAGAGAATCATCAGGTTAATGAGGGTTCTTTTATGGAGCGTAAACTGGCAGCTTTACAGGCTTATTTTGAGTGGATGCCAATTCGTCCCATAGATGAACAACATCTCAAGATTTATCGCCAGTTTGATTTTGGCAAGCTGGTGCAACTGACTATGCTTGATACTCGGATTATCGCCCGTGATGAGCAGTTGGACTATGCCAACTATATCACAGCAAATGGTTTGGATATTGCAAAGTTTCAGGCAGATTTAACCAATCCAGCACGTACCTTAATGGGTTATACCCAGCGTGATTGGTTACTTGGAAAACTACAGCAATCGACATCCACATGGAATGTACTGGGGCAGCAGATTTTAATGACAAAAATGCTGGTTCCAGCTGAATTGTTGCTTTCATTGGCAGAAATAACTTCAGGCAATCCAACTGCCGACACCTTAAATAAAATGAATATGCAAATTACTGAGCTAGTCACCTTAAAGATGCGTTTAAAGCAAGGTGATCCGAGCTTAACCGATCAGGAAAAAGCCCGCGTTCTCAGCGTTGCACCTTATAATCTGGATGCCTGGGATGGTTATTTTGCAGAGCGTGAAATATTGTATGGCACTTTGGCACAATTAAAGAAAAAAGTTGTTGTACTTGCAGGGGATACCCATAATGCGTGGTCATCCAATCTATATAGCAAGGATGGTGTGTTTGTTGGTGTTGAGCTGGCAACCAGTTCAGTTTCTTCGCCAGGTTTGGAAAAATATTTAAATATCCCATTGGCTCAGTTGCAACAGTTTGAATTTGCGTTTACCACCTTGATTGATGAGCTGAACTATTGCAACTTAAATCAAAGAGGTTATTTAATTGTTCAATTTGATGAAGCACAGGTACAGTCACAGTGGGTTTATGTGGATTCAATCAAGAAGCCTGAATATAGTGTTGATACAGCCAGACAGCATCAGTTGAGTTTGGATGTGAATTTATTGCCAATGAAAACAGCGCAACAAGTAGCGTAATCCTATTTCAGTAGAGGCCAAACCATTCTGTTTGGCTTTTTTTATTTTTATTGCAAATATTTTCAGACATAAAAAAACCAGCATTAAGCTGGAATTTTTAGCACCATATTTCATTTGCTGAAAAATGGTGCCCGAGGCCAGACTCGAACTGGCACGCTTTGTGGGCGGGGGATTTTAAATCCCCTGTGTCTACCGATTTCACCACTCGGGCTTTACCAATGGAGGCGGAGGTCGGAATCGAACCGGCGTACACGGAGTTGCAGTCCGCTGCATGACCACTCTGCCACCCCGCCATCTCTTGGTGATGCACATATTAGCAATCTTTAGGAAAAAAACAATAGTGTTTCGGGTGAATATGCACATAAAAACAACATCTAAAAGCATATTGGACAAATTATCATGTATCATTTGCATACTTATCTGATTAGTAAGCACTTACTTATACTCACTTGGGAGATACGCTGTGGCATTGGTTTTAGACGGTCGTGCATTGGCAAAACAAATCGAGGCGGATTTGTTGGTACGTGTAGAGGCATTAAAAGCAAAAACGGGGCGTACCCCAATTTTGGCAACCATCCTTGTCGGGGATGATGGTGCATCTGCAACTTATGTACGCATGAAAGGCAATGCTTGCCGTCGTGTGGGAATGGACTCACTTAAAATCGAATTACCGAAAGAGACCACCACAGCGCAACTTCTGGCTGAAATTGAAAAACTGAATGCCAATCCTGATGTGCATGGCATCTTGTTGCAGCACCCAGTTCCTGAACAGATTGATGAACGCGCATGTTTTGATGCTATTTCACTAGAAAAAGATGTGGATGGGGTAACTTGCCTTGGTTTTGGTCGTATGGCAATGGGTGAGTCTGCTTATGGCTCAGCGACGCCAGCAGGCATCATGACCATTTTGCAGGAAAACAACATTGAAATCGCAGGTAAACATGCGGTTGTGGTGGGTCGCTCAGCGATTTTAGGTAAACCAATGGCGATGATGCTATTACAGGCCAATGCGACAGTGACAATTTGCCATTCACGTACCCAGAATCTTGCTGAGCTGGTTAAACAGGCAGATATTATTGTCGGTGCAGTCGGTAAGGCTGAACTGATTCAGAAAGACTGGATCAAGCAAGGTGCGGTTGTGGTTGATGCTGGTTTCCATCCTCGTGATGGCGGTGGTGTAGGTGATATTCAACTTGTTGGAATTGAAGAAGTTGCATCTGCCTATACACCAGTGCCAGGCGGTGTTGGCCCTATGACGATTACCACATTGATTCGTCAGACCGTTGAAGCCGCTGAAAAAGCTTTGGATTAAATTCCCCCCTAACCCTCTCTTTATGAATATAAGTGTCTACACAAGTTTTAATATGTTGATTTATCTGATTTTTAACCCCTCTAAATCTCCCCTTATTAAGGGGAGACTTACCACGAATCTTATAAGTCATGGGATTCGTGCTGTTCTCCCCCTATTTTAGGGGGAGTTAGAGGGGGTTTTTACAACCTGCTGTATTAATTGACATATACCATCAATATTCGTCATAACTTCATGGTTGCTAAATCGAATGGTCGTTAAACCCAACTCTAGCATAAATTTATCTCTAATTTTATCATAAGCTTGGGCATCTTCGAAAAAATGGCTTTCACCATCGACCTCAATAATCAATTTTAATTCTGGACAATAAAAATCGACAATATAATGCCCAATACCATGTTGCCTACGGAATTTCACTCCAAACTGGCTATTTCTTAAAATCCCCCATAACCGTTTTTCAGGTTCGGTCATGTTATTGCGTAATGTTTGACGGCGTTGCTTATATTCTATTTTGTTAAATATTTTTTGTGTCATGGTTTTTCTCAATTTATTCTCAACCTAACTTCCCCTTTTGATGGTGAGGGCTGAAAAATTTACCCCCTCCCCACCTACCCCCCTTGTCAGGACATGGTCGTCAAGTGCAACCCCACCTAACTTCCCCTTAATATGGGGAGGAACTCCACGAATCATATTCAGCCTTTAATTTCGTGGAAAGTCCTCCCTTGCAAAGGGGGGATTTAGGGGGGTAAATCAGACAAACATCTGCTGCAATAAGCCTTTTTTCCAAGTTTTTGCTTGTTCTATTTGCTCTGCCACAACTTCAATTTTTTGATCAATGGCAGATAAGAAGTTGGCGATTTTGGTTTGTTCTTCTAGGCAAGGAAATTCAATCTCTGAATCTGCTATTACATTCCAATCAGCTCTTGGCATTTTAGAACCAGATTGAATATTCGTTAGTTCGGTAAATTGCTCACTTTGAACAAACTGGAATAAGTAATCATTCGATATTTTCAAACCTGTTAGTACCCAAATTTCACTAGAGCAAACGCCTTTAAATTTAGGTTTAGCAAATTTTCTTAAATATGGTCGTAGCTTCCCAAACAAAACACTGTTCTTTTCAAACAAATTTTTTGTACTTTGCTGTTCACAACTTTCAATAGTGCCTAATATTTTCCCAGTATTTTGAGATAAATGCTCTAATTCAATACAGGGTAAATTCCCCTCGTTCTGAGGATTAAAATTTTTAGATTTATTTGTGAAAACATCACGAATTATATTTATTTCCCACTCCCCAAATTCACTGCCATCATCCGCTTTAAAACGAATCTGCTGGCTAAACAACTTCTGCATCATGCCTTGTTTATATTGGCTAAGTAGCTCATGTTTTTGAGTCAGTTGGCTAATCTTTTCATCGACTGCGGAAAGGAAAGAGGCAATTTTGGTTTGTTCTGCTTTGGATGGATAAAAAACTTCATATTTAGACAAAATCTTATGAGATGAATGTCGTACTGTTGTTCCAGTTGAAGTCTCTTTAATATGCTTTAAATAGTTTTCAGTTAAAAAGAAATTCAATAAGAATACCTTACCGATTACATCTTGGTTTGGTTCAACTTTTAAAATTCGCTGATTTAATAAAATTTCTTCATTCAGATGCGGCAATAAAATAGGTTTACCTAATAATTCACATGATTGTGTCAAATCAGTAAGTAATATTAATAGATCATTTCCTCGACATACAAATTTCTCATCACAAGATTCAATTGTGAATTTGGTATTTTGTTCAGTAAATAATGCACGCCCATATGTCGTGAAGTTTCTAGGTGTTATAAGTTTTCTACCATTTTCATCAAATTTTTCACTATCAAAAGCATACCCTGAAATAAATTTAGCTATGTTTCCTAATGTCTGAGAACTCCAATCCCCATCAAACTCTTTAAATCTTAACTTTGGCGTAGCCATTACTTCACCTCCGCAAACGGTGAAACAATGCCTAGCTCTTTGCAGAAATCGCCAATGATGGCATCGGTTTTTTGGCTGTCGTGTTCCAAAGCTTGAAGCTGTTTTGCAATCACATCTAAATCAATCTCGGCTTCCGCTTCAAAAGTATCCACATAACGCGGAATATTCAGGTTGTAATCGTTATCTTTCACTTCCTGCAAAGTCGCCACATGCGCATATTTTTCAATATTTTTACGCTGTTCAAATGCCGCAACAATCTTATCCGAATGCTCAGGCAATAACTTGTTTTGGTTCTTCTGCTTTTCAAAATCATTGCTGGCATCAATAAACAGAATGTTGCCTGTATGCTCACGGTTTTTCTTCAACACCAAAATACAGGTCGGAATCGAGGTGCCATAGAAGATATTGGCAGGCAGACCGATGATGGTATCCACCACGTTCATCTGTTCAATCAAATACTGACGAATCACGCCCTCACTCGAACCACGGAACAATACGCCATGCGGTAACACCACCGCCATCGTGCCGTTGTCATCCAGTTGATACAGCATGTGCTGTACAAAAGCCATATCGGCTTTAGAACTTGGCGCCAGTTTGCCATACGCAGCAAAACGCTCATCTTGTAAAAATAACGGATCGGCAGACCAGTTGGCAGAAAATGGCGGATTCGCCACCACCGCATCAAACTTTTTATCTAAATGCTGCGGACGGGTTAAAGTGTTTTCCTGCTTGATGTCGAACTTGGCAAAATGCACATCATGCAGAATCATGTTCATGCGTGCCAAGTTGTAGGTGGTACGGTTCATCTCCTGACCGTAAATCATATCGACATCTTTCACTTCACGTTTCACACGCAGCAACAACGAACCTGAACCGCAAGTCGGGTCATAGACTGAGCGTAAACGGTCTTTGCCTTGGGTGACAATCTTTGCCAGTAAGGTCGATACCGTTTGCGGCGTATAGAATTCCCCCGCTTTTTTGCCCGCGCCTGAGGCAAATTCACCAATCAGGTATTCGTAAGCATCCCCCAGTACATCGGCTTCGGTATTGGAAATATCAAAATCAATATCATCTAAATGACTGAGGACTTTCGCCACCAGTGCATTACGGTCGCTGGCATTATTGCCAAGCTTGGTCGAGTTTAGATCTAAATCTTCAAACAGGTTGGCAAAGTCATCGGCAGAGTCGGTGCCTAAAGTGCTTTGTTCAATTGATTTTAAGGTTGCAGTTAAATCATCCAAAATAAATTCGCCCTGACGACCACGCTCGGCTAAGGTATGGAATAGCTGTTTGGGTGTGAGCGCATAACCCACTTCGGCAATGGCATTCTTTTTAATTTCTTCGATGTAGGGCACATGCTCAGGATTATTTTCATCTAATTCTAAAAAGCTGAGGTCTTCACCATCGAGCAATTCATTGGCAAAGTTCACCGATTTTTCTGATAAATATTTAAAGAAAATAAAACCCAGAATGTAATCACGGAATTCATCGGCGCCCATAGTGCCACGCAAAGTATTGGCAATATTCCAAAGTTGTTTTTGTAATTGTTGCAGTTGTACGTGGGTCATTGTTATAGGAGTCCGATGAAATGAATAAAACATGACTAGTGTACCGAAAATTAAAGTTTTTTCAGCAGCCTTTGAACAGAAATATATTAAAAGTTTAGAGGGGCTGGTTGTCCACGATACTGTCTAGGATCAGAAATCATTTCTGCATGGTTGAGTAAAGTATCAATAAAATCAGAGTGATCAAGTATTCCATGTTTTCTGTAGTAGAGGTAGGATATTCCGAAGAGGTTTGGAGAATCTAAATGAATGTAGAGCGTGTATATACAGATGAAGAAGCTGTAGAGCTCCGTACAGCCCATATGTTAGCAAAAAGTATCATGGGTCACTCTTACCCTCAAAATGTCATAGAGGCTGCAGAAAAGCGATCTGAGGAAGACTTTGAGAGAATCGTTAGTGGAGAGGTCACACGAGCAGAAGTGGAAGCTGAGTTATTACTTCAATGGAACAAAAAAATGGCACTTCAACAGAGAATTAGTGAACTAGAAAAAGAACTCAAAGTTGGTCAAGAAATTCTTAATAACTGGAAAAATACAGAAGATCCATTGTTTGAGCGGCATAAAAGCTGTGTAGAGGGAATATTATCTAGACTTGTAAATATTAAGTGTCAATTAATAGAGGAAAGGTAATCTTACTGAAAATACTTTGAAGTTTTACTAAAAAGAAAATTAAATAGGTGTAAAATGGACTTTATAAAAATACTATTAGCTGATACTACATTTACTTTTGCAGCAGAAATTGTACTTCGTAGTGTCTTGATGTACTTCCTGATTATCTTAGTTTTAAGATTTTCTGGTAAACGTGGTGTTAGGCAACTTTCCATCTTTGAAATCGCAATTATTCTTAGTTTAGGATCTGCTGCTGGCGATTCTATGTTCTATGAAGAAGTTCCGATCATTCATGCTGTCATCGTTTTTGCAGTAATTATGGCTTTATATCGCTTAACAACTTATTTAATGATGAAATCCGATGCTATTGAGACCGTATTGGAAGGTCGACCAATATACATCGTCAAAAATGGTTTACTGATTGTTGAGGATATTAACCGAGAAAAGTATTCATATGATGAGTTCTTTGCTGAAATGCGCCAAAAGAAAATAGAGCACCTTGGACAAGTTAAAATGGCACTGCTTGAGACTGATGGCTGCCTAAGCGTGATCCCATATTCTAAAGAAAATATAAAATGGGGTCTTCCTTTGTTTCCCGATGAATACCAAATCGCAGATCATCATAATGTCAATCACTTTTATTCTTGTATGTTGTGTGGCCAAACCCAACTTTTAAATCATTTAAATGAAGAATGCCCTCGCTGTCAAAATACAAAATGGGCTAAATCCTGTTTGTATTGCGAGGAATATCAAAATTAATAAGCTTTTGTTTTGACTTAGATTAATTCAATATTATTTAAAATGAATAGTTTAAGCGAACAAAAAATACACATTTCTTTACCTTACTCAAAGCATAAATACTTAAAGTTTATATGGGTATCTTTGATCCAAAAAAGAGTTTTCTTGCAAGTAACTCATATTCGATTGTAGATAACCTAATTAAATTGTATAAGCACACAATATCCGTCAACAAACAAGCCATTAACTTAAGTGAAAACAAATACTTAATTTCACAAAACGTTATAAAGCAAATGTATAAGAGAATGTGATATGAAAGAACCAAATACACCAAAAATCGACCAGCTTTCTGAGGAAGCATACGTGGATCCTATAGGTAAAACCCTTACCTCTTCTTTAGGTGTTCCCGTAGCTGATAATCAAAATAGTCTAAAAATTAATGAGAAAGGCCCTACTCTTCTCGAGGATTTTCTTCTAAGGGATAAACTTATTCATTTTGATCGTGAGCGTATTCCAGAACGTGTTGTACATGCTCGAGGGGTCGGTGCTCATGGTTACTTTCAAGCTTATACAGGTAATGAAAAATGGACTAAAGCCAAGTTCCTAACGGACACAAATAATCGAACTCCTATCTTTGTCCGTATTTCTACAGTTCAAGGTGGGCGAGGTTCGGCTGATGTCGTTCGAGATGTACGAGGTTTTTCTATAAAATTTTATACTGAAGAAGGAAATTATGATTTGGTGGGGAATAATATCCCTGTCTTCTTCATTAAGGATGCTATTAAATTT
>NZ_DDAH01000011.1:5502-5918 GCF_002333245.1 Acinetobacter sp. UBA2063 | reverse complement strand
AAAATTTCCATTTGGCGTTCAATTTCAACATTGATCGCTTGCTCAATGAAACGGAATGAGTTGAGGTTTTTTAACTCGCAACGAGTGCCGAATGGCTGACCTGGACGACGCAAAGACACGTTACAGTCAGCACGGAATGAACCTTCGGCCATGTTACCGTCAGAAATACCTAACCAACGCACCAATGTATGAATCGCCTTGATATAAGCCACAGCTTCTTCAACTGAACGCATATCAGGTTCAGACACGATTTCAAGCAATGGCGTACCAGCGCGGTTTAAGTCGATACCTGACATGCCCTCAAATTGGTCATGGATGGATTTACCAGCATCTTCTTCAAGATGGGCACGAGTTACGCCAATACGCTTCACCGTACCATCTTCAAGTTGAATGTCGATATGACCCAAGCCCACAAT
>NZ_DDAH01000011.1:0-5241 GCF_002333245.1 Acinetobacter sp. UBA2063 | reverse complement strand
ATCTGGATAGAAATAGTTTTTACGGGCAAACACAGAGGCTTGGTCGATGTAAGCATCAATGCCCAAACCAAAGCGAATCGCAAGATCAACCACTTCTGCATTCAATACTGGCAATACGCCTGGCATGGCCAAATCAACAAGGCTGGCTTGGGTATTTGGGTCTTGACCAAATTCAGTCGATGAACCTGAGAAAATTTTAGATTTAGTTGCTAGTTGTGTGTGAATCTCAATGCCGATGACCACTTCCCAACCATCAATTAGCTTAGCCATTACACATTCTCCTTGGCAATTGCCGCACGTTGTTGATGGAAATCTGTCGCTTGTTGATATTGATGCACAATCGACAGCAATTGTGATTCTGACCAGTAATTACCAATCAACTGTAAGCCAACAGGCAAGTGATCTTGATCAAAACCGACAGGGGCGTTAATGGCAGGCAAGCCCGCCAAGTTCACCGCAATGGTGTAGATGTCGCCCAAATACATTTCCACTGGATCAAGTGATGCACCAATTTTGTAGGCGGTGGTCGGTGCAGAGGGTGCAGCTATCACATCGACATTTTCAAATGCTTTGAGGAAGTCTTGTTGGATTAAACGACGTACTTTTTGTGCCTTGACATAGTACGCATCGTAGTAACCCGCAGAAAGGGCATAAGTCCCAATCAGGATACGGCGTTGCACTTCCGCACCAAAACCCTCAGAGCGTGAGCGTTTATACAGGTCTAAAATGTCTTTTGGATTGTCACAGCGATAGCCATAACGAACACCATCGTAACGTGATAGGTTGGAAGATGCTTCCGCAGGGGCGATCAAATAGTAAGTCGGAACGTAGGCTTCAGTCATGTTGAGGTCAATCTCAACCAAAGTCGCGCCCATTTCCTCAAGCTTTTTCAATGACTCTTCAACGCGCGCTTTCACGTCTGCATCTAAACCAGCCACATTGAAGTACTGTTTTGGAATACCAATGCGTAAGCCTTTGACTGCCGTACCGTTTAGTTTGGCAACGTAATCGTCCACATCTTTATTTACTGAAGTAGAATCTTTGCTGTCATGACCTGCAATCACATTCATCAAATAAGCACAGTCTGCTGCTGATCGTGCCATTGGACCGCCCTGATCCAGTGATGATGCATAGGCAATCATACCAAAGCGAGAGACACGACCATAGGTCGGTTTTAAGCCCGTTAAGCCACAGAATGAAGCAGGTTGGCGAATCGAGCCACCAGTATCCGTTCCTGTGGCAATCGGTGCTAAATCCGCAGCCACAGCCGCAGCAGAACCACCAGACGACCCTCCTGGAACACGATCAAGCGCCCAGGGGTTGGAGGTTGCACCGAAGTAAGAGTTTTCAGAGGTTGAACCCATTGCAAATTCATCCATGTTCACCTTGCCTAAAGTCACAAGACCTACAGCTTTGGCTTTGGCAACCACAGTTGCATCATAAGGTGAAATGAAGTTATCCAGCATTTTTGAACCCGCAGTGGTTTTAATACCCTGGGTACAAAAAATATCTTTGTGGGCAAGTGGAATACCCGCTAGCGCATGTGCGTTACCTGCTTTCAGTGCAGCATCAGCCGCATCAGCTTCAGCAAGTGCTTGTTCTGCCGTCACCGTCACATAACTTTTTACTTTTGGGTCAAGGTGGGCAATACGTTTTAAATAATGTTCGGTCAATTCACGTGATGAAAACTGGGCCTGTTTTAAGCCCTCGGAAAGTTCACGGATTGATAAGCGATGTAAATCTGTCATATGAAAAATTTCTTTACATTCTAAATATAAAATATTGACTAATCGAATAAATCTTATTCAATTACGCGAGGTACAAGGTACAGACCTGCTTCTGTTGCAGGGGCGACCGCCTGATATTCATCACGGTGATTACTTTCACTCACCACATCGGCGCGTAAAGGCTGTGGATGGTCAAATGGGCTTTTTAAAGGCTCAACATCATCGGTATTAATGTTTTTCAAGCTTTCCATCATGCCGAGAATTTTATTTAAACTTTGAGCATATTCAGCAGATTGCGTTTCATCTAGGGATAAACGGGCAAGATGCGCAATCCTTGAAACGGTTTGTGCATTTAAGTCCGTCGTCTGCTGAGCATCTGATGATGTAGACATAACTTTACCTAATTCAGTATCAAAAAATTGCAAAATATCGTGCGTTATAATAAGCGATTGACTTGTTCAAAGCATCACATTTCGTTAAAGTTGCCACCTTGTATTCACACAAAGTTTAATTGAGAACGCCCCCGTGATTCTAAAACGACTAATTGGCTTGTTTTCGCCGGATTTAGCCATTGATCTAGGTACTGCAAATACCCTTATTTATGCACCAGGCCGTGGCATTATATTAAATGAACCAACAGTTGTGGCTATTCGTCACAGCGGCTCACAAAAAATTGTGGCGGCTGTAGGGATTGATGCTAAACAAATGTTAGGCCGTACACCAGCGAATATTTCAGCAATTCGTCCAATGAAAGACGGTGTGATTGCTGATTTTGAAGTCACTGAGACTATGCTGAACCAATTTATTGGCAAGGTGCACGAAAAGCGTCTGTTTCCACCAGCACCGCGTGTGGTGGTGTGTGTGCCATGTAAATCGACATTGGTTGAACGCCGTGCCATTCGTGAGGCTGTGTTTAATGCAGGCGCGCGTGATGTGCGTTTGATTGAAGAGCCAATGGCAGCAGCGATCGGTGCAGGTATGCCAGTTGAGCAAGCATGTGGTTCAATGGTGGTGGATGTGGGCGGTGGTACGACCGAGATCGCAATCATTTCATTACAGGGTTGTGTCTACGCAGATTCACTCCGTATCGGTGGTGATGTCTTTGATGAACAGATTATCAACTACGTTCGTAAGGCACACGGTTGCGTGATTGGGGAAACAACGGCTGAAACGATCAAGAAAGAAGTGGGTATGGCGATTGCTGATGGCAAAACGCTACAAATAGAAGTGCGTGGACGTAATTTAGCTGAGGGTGTTCCTCGTGCGATTACCGTAACTTCTGATGAAATTACTCAGGCGATTTCTGATCCACTACAAAGTATTGTCAGCGCTGTGAAATCTGCTTTAGAACAAACTCCACCTGAACTTTCTTCTGATATTGCTGAACGTGGCATTGTTTTAACAGGCGGTGGTGCATTGCTGCGTAACCTGGACAAACTCCTTGCCCAAGAAACAGGTTTACCTGTGATTGTTGCTGATGAACCTTTAACCTGCGTCACCCGTGGTGGCGGTAAAGTATTAGAGTTTTTTGACAATCCAAACCATGACATGCTTTTCGTTGGTTAAACCATAAGGACCAGGCGGTGCAACAGAATCTTTTTTCAAGACAACCGCCATCTTTTCGCTCCTTTATCATTGCGGTCATTACATGTCTGGTGGTGCTTTTCTTTGACTGGCGCATGCCCTATGTCATCCAGCCTGCAAGGGATGTTCTGTACGCCGCGTATAATCCGATTTATGCGCTGGCAAGCTATCCTGTACTGTCGCGAGAATGGCTGAAGCAACAAACCAAGTCTGAAACCCAACTGCGCCGTGAAAACACTGCGATGCAGGCTGAACTCTTACAGGCACAGGTTCGACTCCAAAAACTTTCAGAACTCTCTGCGGAAAATAACCGTTTAAGGGGGCTTTTGGATACGCCATTGATTATTGATGGTCGTATGCAAATTGCAGAAGTGATTGGAACAGATGCTGACCCTTTGCGTCATATCATCATTATCAACCGTGGTTCACTGGACCATTTAAAGGTGGGCCAGACTGTTCTGGATGATAAAGGCATTATGGGGCAGTTGATTAGTGTCTATCCGCACAGTTCGCGGGTGATGTTGCTGTCTGATAAAGAACATTCTCTCTCTGTACGTTTGGAACGTACGGGGATGCGTGCAATCGTCTCGGGTACAGGGGATTTAGGACAGCTCAAAATGGAGTATGTACCCACCAGTGCCAATATTCAGGTGGGGGACAAGGTGTTCAGTTCAGGCTTGGGCGAACATTTTCCAGCAGGTTATTTGGTGGGTACTGTTTCTAAGGTTAGCCGTCATACTTCAGGTGAGTTTGCAGAAATTGATGTGAGACCAGCGGCCCAGCTTGCCAGTGGCCATCATGTGGTGGTGCTCTTCTCTGAATCCTTGGCGCAGGAGCAGCCGTATGCCGATCGCTAAGCTGAATTATGAAAAACGTAAAGACCCGCTTTGGATGATCATCATTTCCATCGTGATCGGATCAATCCTGATGGTCTACCCAATTGCCTATGAAGCTTCAGGGTGGCGGCCATCAGTGATGCTGATGATCATGTTGTTCTGGATTCTTTACCAGCCTGTCTGGTGTGGAGTCTGGTTTGCATTCGGCATGGGACTGTTCGTTGATTTGCTGTTGGATGCACCTTTCGGTTTAAATGCACTGAGTTTTGTATTTATTGCCTTTGCGATACGCTATTTTATTCGTGAACGCCGTATCCTGACTTTTGGAAATTCATGGGTGATTGCGATGATTGCGATTGTGACGCATATCATTTTTCTGTGGATTAGCCAGACCATTGCGGAGACACATTTTTCGATTGCGCGTCATTGGCAGCCCCTGCTGACCAGTATCGTGACGTGGCCTCTGGTTTATTATTGTTTACATAAATGGCGCATATAATTCTCGCATCAAGCTCACCCCGTCGGCAGGAGCTGTTAAGGCAACTCGGTCTGGACTTTGATAGTTATAGTCCAGATGTTGATGAGGCTGTGCAGGACGGTGAAACTGTTGAACAGTATGTTGAACGCTTGGCAAGGGACAAGGCTCAGGTTGTTTTAAACCAGTACCCAGAAGCGATTGTGATTGCAGCGGATACCAGTTTAAGTTGTGCTGGAAAGATTATTGGAAAGCCAGAGTCAAAGCAGCATGCCTTTGAAATCTGGTCAGCACTTTCTGGACAGTGGCATGATGTCTATTCAGGAGTCTGTGTGGCAAGCAGCTCGAAAATCTTGAGTACAGTAGTGCGTACCCAGGTTGAGTTCCAACGTTTAAGTCATGTGGAAATGGAAAAATACTGGGCTACTGGCGAACCTATTGGTAAGGCAGGTGCCTATGCGATACAGGGAATTGCGGCGCAATATATTCCACAGATTCGTGGAAGTTACAGTAATGTTGTAGGCTTACCCTTATATGAGACAGTACAGTTATTAGAAAGCGTTAAGGCCTCCGTATAAAATTACCAGGCTGATACTTTCGGATATAAGAATTTTTATAA
>NZ_DDAH01000208.1:0-8475 GCF_002333245.1 Acinetobacter sp. UBA2063 | reverse complement strand
GGTTACGCTGTGACCAGTCTGTGCTGTCACCATCTGCGCTGAAGCCCCATTCAATAGCATAAACGGCACTTAAACGGTCTGTAAGTTTTTCATCACCCTTAACACCAATAAATGAACTGTTTGAACTAATTTCCCAAACATCCTTGTTGGCCTTGGTTGCATTTTTTTCTGGTAGATAGTCAACACTGGCATCAATTTCACCGTAAATGGTCGGTGCTGCAAATGTTGTGGTTGCAAGTAAACCAAACACTGCTGCTGTTACAATTTTGATTTTCATTGTGTACGTCCTAGCTAAATTTGTAACAAATCCTACACATTAACTTTATATGACAAAACGATTAAAATCTTATTAATTTATTCCATTTTCGACTAAAGTTTAATTTTTAGACACTTTTTCAGTACCTTTTAACTCGATTTTTCTTATCTCATCATCCAGATTATTATTTTAACTATCAATCATTTAAGAAAATAAATTTATTTTCTATTTCAATAAAAACACCTTTATTCATAAAACAACTATTTTTTATAAATTACTTCAGTTTTCCATATAAAACATGACTTCAGCACATAAAACCTATTTCAATCGTAGGCCATTTTAGAAAAAATTGTAATAAAACTATATTTTCATCTTGCATTATTTTTCCAAAGGAATATCGGCCATAAACAGAAAATGGCAACCCCACAAATCATGGCTAAATAACGGTAATATCCGAGTACATCCCCTACGATTCCACTGATCAGATACAGCAAACCACTCACTGTCGCCATGACTGACACCTGAAAGGTAAAGTCTGTTCCAGCAAATTGCTTACGGCTATATTGCATCACCAAGGTCAACATCACCACCAACAGCATCGCGGAACAGGCATCTTCAAATGCGTTCACGGCATATAGCCATAACGGTGCAACCTGAACCTGCTGGTCATATGCATATGCAACAAAGGCATAAGCGACCAGACTCAGGATTTTCAACAGGGAAAATATGATCAGACACTGTGCCCGAGAAAAATACTTCAGCAGCACACCTGCACAAGCTGCCCCGATCAGCGCAGCGATGGCACCAAACATGGTGATAAACACGCCAATTTGGGTGAAACTCAATCCCATATCCACCATAAGCGGCTTTAATAATGGCCCTGCCAAACCATCCGCGACCTTGAAGCTGATCAAGACCATTAACCAGCTTTTAAGCGCTTTGGATGAGCTAAAATAATTCAGGTAATTCCTGATGGCCTGTATGAATGAGGGAGCAACCTGTGGATCATCAACGCTTGGCCTTGAATGAAGCGGTTCCCGATAAAATAAAACAGGTAATGTGTTCAGGAAAACCAGTACCGCCAACACAAGAAATGTTGCCTGCCAATGTAGCCAGTCCAGCCCCCAGAGTACCGCTCCACCACCGACAATAAAGCCCAGACGGGAACCGATCACCTGAAAGGTATTGCCCCAATGTTGCTGATCACTTTTAAGCAGGTTCACAGCAAGACCATCTGTGGCAATATCCTGAGTTGCTCCCGTAAGGTTCATGAGCAGCAATAGCACAAAAAAAATGATCAAATAGCTGGGTTGGTCCAGAGACTGAATGGGAAAAAAAGACAAAATGACCAGAATAAACACACTACATAATTGAGTGGGGACAATCCAGCTACGATAATGCCCCAAACGTGACAAGGCATAACGATCCACATAGGCCGCCCAAAAAATCTTGATTGACCACGGCAGCATCAACAACCCAAAGCCACCAATATGTGCCAGAGATACCCCCTGCGCCCTTAAAATCACGGGCAAGGCATGGGTCATAAAGCCAACGGGAAGTCCCTGCGCCCAATATAGGGAAAACAATAAAATGTAAATCTGTCTGAGATTAGGCACTTTTTCAGTTTCCCTTGGCAAGCTATGGCGAAACCCAAAGTATCTAATCCTTTCAGTATCATGGCAATAAAATCTTATTTTTTGCCAATGCGGGCACTGTCATGAGGATTTAACATGATAAGAGTTGTTCTTGATCTATCTTTGCTTATGCCACAGGGTTTTCCAGGTTTACCGCCCTTAGTTCCGCAACGTGGCAGAGCGTATAGTCGTGCATTGTGCAGAAAACTTTTCATTGGTCAGGGATGAAAAGTGGCTTTTATCATATTGCCCATGCCGCTGGTGTACCGATTGTGATATTTTCTTTCGATTATGAGCACAAGACCATCTATAGTCTGGGCGCATTCACCACGACAGGACACTACCAGCAAGACCTTGAAAAATTATGAAATGTTATGAGGGCCATTTCTCACCAAAGAATCCACACTAGCTGGCTGAAACCTTACAAAAACTTGTGAAAAAAAACTAGAAAATTAAGGGCAAATCTGCTCTGATGTGCCCATCTTTTTGTACACTTTATCTGCATTTAATATGAACATTGCTCGACTGTCTTGCCTGGCATTCCTTAGCCTGGCTTTATTTGGTTGTGATCAGACTGCAAAAAAAACACCTCCCACAACAGCAATCAAGGCCCGTGAACCTGTGATTGGTCTGGCATTGGGTGGCGGTGGTGCAAAAGGTTTTGCCCATATTGGCGTGATCAAGGTGCTGGAATCTCATGGGATCAAGGCCAAAATCGTGACAGGTACCAGTGCAGGCAGTTTTGTCGGTAGTATCTATGCCAGTGGTCAAACACCTTATCAAATGCAAAACCTTGCCCTAAAGCTGCAAGAGTCTGATCTGCGTGATTTAACTCTCAATAGTCAGGGCTTTATTGCAGGGCAAAAATTACAGAACTACGTCAATGCTCAGGTGGGCAATAAACCAATTGAACAGTTTCCAAAACGTTTTGCTGCGGTTGCCACCCGTTTGGATAATGGTAAAAAGGCTGAATTTATTAAGGGCAATGCAGGTCAGGCAGTACGTGCATCCTGTAGTATTCCGAACGTTTTTGTACCCACTGTGATTGGCAATACCAAATATGTCGATGGCGGTCTGGTCAGTCCAATTCCAGTCAAAACAGCAAAGGATATGGGTGCTGATATTGTGATTGCGGTGGATATTTCAGCCCGCCCGACGGGTGACAAACCATTGAGTATGTGGGGTTTGCTCGATCAGACCATTAACATTATGGGACAGCAGAGTATCAATGAGGAACTGAATCAGGCAAATGTCGTGATTCAACCTAAAGTTGGTCATCTCGGTGTGCTTGACCTGAAGTCAAGTAATGAAGCGATTTTAGAGGGTGAAAGAGCGGCTCAGGCTAAAATCGTTGCCATTCAAAAAGCCATTACTGATTTTAAGAAGTCCCCTGCTGCATTACAGCCAGCGCCTCGGGCTAAATTCTAGCAAATAACCTTAACAGGCGGTTTACAGTTCAAAAGCTTGCTCTATAAGTAAGCTTTTGCCTTTGCTTTTGTACTACATCCTAAAAAACAATCTTTTTATATTCATAAAGATAATCATCTGCTAGAGTGGGGAAAGTGAATATTTTTTCACCTCCACTCAGTTTAATGATGCGAGCAAATCTATGGAGTTTGTAGTTGAGCCTTGGCACTGGTTTGTATTAGGGATTTTACTGATTCTTTCAGAGTTGATTTTGCCTGCTTTTGCCGCATTATGGTTTGGCATAGCAGCAGTCATGGTGTGTATTTTACTGTGGCTTTTCCCAATGATGGGCTTTACCACCCAAGTGGTGACCTGGGGCATTTTATCTATTTTATGCACAATACTCTGGTTCAAGTTTATCAAGCCACTCTCGACTGATAAAACCAAGGCAGGATTACCTCGGGAAGCCACGATTGGACAAGTGGGCATGGTTATCCGCACTGGACTTGAGCATGATCAAATTGTGGTACGTTTCCCCATGCCTGTACTGGGTTCCGATGAATGGAACTGCCGAACTACAACGGCCGTTCAGGTCGGTGACCGTGTTCGGGTCATTGATATTCTAGGTAATGATTTAGTGGTCCAACCACATAGTAGTCATATTTCATAACAAAGAGGGTTTTGATATGTCTGCTGGAGCGATTATTGTTTTAGCTCTTTTGGTCTTTATTGGCATAACCATTTTTAAAGGGGTTCGTATTGTTCCTCAGGGTTATAAATGGATTGTGCAACGTTTAGGTAAATATCATACCACGTTGAGTCCTGGCCTGAATTTTGTCATTCCGTATGTTGATGAAGTGGCGTATAAAATCACCACCAAAGATATTGTACTGGATATTCCATCGCAGGAAGTGATTACACGCGACAATGCGGTTTTGGTGATGAATGCGGTTGCATACATCAACCTCACCACACCTGAAAAAGCGGTATATGGTATTGAAAACTATACATGGGCAATTCAAAACCTTGTTCAAACCTCACTGCGTTCCATCGTGGGTGAAATGGACTTGGACGATGCGTTGTCTTCCCGTGACCATATCAAAGCGAAATTAAAAGCCGCGATTTCTGATGATATTTCAGACTGGGGAATCACGCTCAAAACCGTTGAGATTCAGGATATCCAGCCATCTCACACCATGCAGGCTGCAATGGAAGAACAAGCGGCAGCAGAGCGTCAACGTCGTGCTGCTGTAACCAAAGCAGATGGTGAAAAACAGGCAGCTATTTTAAGTGCAGAAGGTCGTCTGGAAGCCTCCCGTCGTGATGCAGAAGCGCAAGTGGTACTTGCCGAAGCCTCACAACGTGCCATTGAAATGGTCACCAGTGCTGTGGGAGATAAAGAAATTCCTGTTGCTTATCTATTGGGTGAACAATATGTGAAAGCCATGCAGGATTTATCCAAATCAAACAATGCGAAAACTGTGGTACTCCCTGCCGATGTATTAAATAGCATTCGTGGAATTATGGGTAAGCATTAATTTTTAGTTATAAAAAACGCACTATTCCTAAAGATGGTGCGTTTTTTTATTGAGCAAATTCCAATTAACCTGTGTAGTTGATATTTATTGCTCAGCTAATTTCTTAATTTTACGATCAAAAATAAAAGGGCCAAAAGGTAGGATCGAAGCAATCAAACCCATGTTAAAAATACTCAGTGACCATTTCATACGGTGACAAACAACCAGCAAGACCGCTAAAAACAACAAGAACAGTACTCCATGTCCCATACCAATGTATTTGACAAAAACAGGATTATCCCAAATATATTTAATCGGCATCGCAACACCAAGCAATAACAGGAAACTGATTCCCTCAAGCGTACCCACGAAACGTAAAGTTTTAATATTCATTATGATGCTGTTCCTGTCATTAGCTTTTTCGTGCCAGTAAAAACTGTGCAATTGCCACCAGCTCTCTGGCGCCATCACCAAAATAGCCCAATGCTTCAAATGCCTGATCATGTAGGGTTTGCGCATAGGCCTGAGCTTTTTCCAAACCCATTAAGGCTGGATAAGTCGATTTTTGTACCTGCTCATCCTTACCCGCAGTTTTACCCAACGTTTCAGTGCTGGCGGTAATATCCAGAATGTCATCCTGAACCTGAAAAGCCAAACCAATGCTTTGCCCAAACTGGCGCAACTTTGGAATCGCCTGATCCGTACCTGCAAAAATTGTCACTGCACCCATCATAATCGCGGCCTGAATCAAGGCACCTGTTTTATTACGGTGAATATTTTCCAGTTCAGCCTGATCGACCTGTTTGCCTTCAGCCTGTAAATCCAGTACCTGACCACAGACCATTTTTGAACTGGCGGTGGCTAAAATCTGCATTTGCTTCAGTACAATTGTAGCATCAGTTCCCTGCCCCTGTTCATCAAACAAACGGCTTCCCAGAATTTCAAATGCCATGGATTGCAAGATGTCACCTGCCAACAAGGCAGTGTTCTCACCAAATGCAACATGGCAAGTTGGCTGCCCACGACGCAGCAAATCATTATCCATACAGGGTAAGTCATCATGTGCCAATGAGTAGCAGTGGATCAACTCAACCGCAACGGCCGCACGGCGGGCGGCCGCAAAATAAGGGTTGGGTTGCAATGAGGCAGCCGCATAACACAATGCAGGACGAACACGCTTTCCCCCTAGCATCACGGCATGATGCACAGCGGCCTTTAACGGTTCTGGAATGGAGAATGCAGCCAATGCTGTCAATAAATCCTGTTGAATACGTTGTTGAGCTTGTTGTAAAACATCCGCATTAACTTGAGAAATAGATGACACAATTGCCTCTGGAAGCTTGAATGATAAGGATAAAGACAGGACCTGTCAGAATGGCGACATCATACCATTATTTATCTCAGGAAATTGTGTTTGTATTTTTAACTTATTCAAAATAATAAAGCCTCCAAAAGGAGACTCTATCAAGAGATTTACTGGGATAATTTAGAACGTATCACCTGGTACACGCACCCAACCTTCCATTAACACACGTGCGCTACGGCTCATAATGGCTTTTTTCACGGCCCATTTGCCATCAATCAACTCAGCTTGAGCGCCAACACGCAATGTCCCTGATGGATGACCAAAACGAACCGCTTCACGCTCACCACCGCCTGCTGCCAGATTCACCAACGTTCCTGGAATGGCTGCTGCCGTACCAATTGCAACTGCGGCTGTGCCCATCATAGCGTGGTGCAGCTTACCCATCGACAAGGCACGCACCAATAAATCAACATCAGCCGCTTCAACGGTTTTACCACTTGAAGAGGTATAGGCTTTCGGCTGAGAAACAAAGGCAATTTTAGGCGTATGCTGACGGGCAGCCGCTTCAGAAATATCTTTTATTAAGCGCATTTGTAGCGCGCCATAGGCACGGATTTTTTCAAAACGTGCCAAAGCAGCGTTATCACCATTGATATGATCCTGCAATTCTGTACCCTGATAGCCAATATCTTCCGCATTCAGGAAAATGGTTGGAATACCCGCATTGATAAAGGTGGCCTGAAATGTACCAATCTCAGGTACTTCAAGCTGATCCACCACATTGCCTGTAGGGAACATATCACCACCCTCTTCACCATCATCGGCAGGGTCTAAAAATTCAATCTGCACTTCCGCTGCTGGAAAGGTCACGCCATCCAGTTCAAAGTCACCTGTTTCCTGTACCTGACCATTGGTTACTGGCACATGCGCAATAATGGTTTTTTGTATATTTTTCTGCCAGATGCGTACCGTACAAATACCATTTTCAGGAATACGTTCTGCATCAACCAAACCATTGGAAATGGCAAATGAACCGACTGCTGCGGTGAGGTTGCCACAGTTACCACTCCAGTCCACAAATGGCTGGTCAATCGAAACCTGTCCAAATAAATAATCGACATCATGTTCTGGTTGTGCACTTTTTGCCAAAATCACGGTTTTGCTGGTACTTGAAGTTGCACCACCCATGCCATCAATTTGCTTGCCATAAGGGTCTGGACTGCCAATCACACGAAGAAGAAGTTGATCACGTGCCTTTCCTGCCACCTGTGCCGCTTCAGGCAAATCATCCAGCTTGAAAAACACCCCCTTACTTGTACCACCACGCATATAGGTTGCTGGGACTTTGATTTGCGGTACTGAGCTCATGTCAATTTCATCCTTTTATCATGTTTTGGTGCAGCTAGGTTTTGTGTTCAACGTTACTGCACAGCAGTCAAAAATGCCATACGACCAATGGTTTTTTAGGCAAATTATCGTTAGCAAAATATGTTGTTTATATTGGGTATATCAGCATGATTTAACAATAGCACGAAAGCCAACAAACATGGTTAGAAAACAAAGTTGCCTTTCAAGCGTACAAATATAAATCAATATTTATTTTACCACTCATTCAAATATAGGATTTTAAATAACTTTTAAAAACCACTTTACAGTCATAGCCTGCCTGTACTTTTACTAGGCGAAAATCCTGCAATCTATTAGAATAATCCACTTATTCATCGTCGAGCTCAGTCCTTTGAACAACGATTCTTCTCAACTTCAGCGTGGACTAAAAAACCGCCATATCCAGCTCATTGCGATGGGTGGAGCAATTGGTACGGGCTTATTTTTAGGTTCTGCACAGGTGATCCAGTCTGCTGGACCATCCATTATTTTGGGTTATGCGATTGGCGGCTTGATTGCCTTTTTAATCATGCGTCAACTTGGTGAAATGATTGTTGAAGAGCCTGTTGCAGGTTCATTTAGCCATTTCGTATCAGTATTGGGGTAAGTTTCCAGGTTTCCTGTCAGGCTGGAACTATTGGGTATTGTATATCCTTGTTGCCATGAGTGAGCTGACGGCGGTCGCCAAATATATCAATTACTGGTGGCCTCATATTGCCGCCTGGCAGTCGGTGCTGTTCTTCTTTGTCGTCATTACTGCCATTAACCTGACCAATGTAAAGTTTTATGGTGAGTCAGAATTCTGGCTTGCCATTATCAAGGTCACGGCCGTGGTTGCCATGATCCTGTTTGGCCTGTTCCTGCTCTTTACCGCAGATGCCAATTCAACCGCCTCATTTAGCAACCTCTGGGCGCATGGTGGATTTTTCCCAAATGGCTTCGATGGCCTGTTCTATATGCTGGCGTTCC
>NZ_DDAH01000241.1:0-6674 GCF_002333245.1 Acinetobacter sp. UBA2063 | reverse complement strand
TAAAAATCATCTGCTACCACAAAAAGTCTATAAATAACAGTGCCTAAGTCGTATATATACAATTGTCTTTAATTGATTAGCCAATTGTCTTACTTGTTTTGCTAAATTGATAAATTTAGACCTGATTAGATATGTACATATCCAAACCCAACATTTTTATTATTTAAACGTTTTATTATCATGATAAACAAGCTGTTTTTATTGATAACCGAATAAGAAATGCAGCATTTGAGCAAGCCAGACACTGCATTTTCCGATTAACTTATTGATCTACAACCTGTAAATCTAGCCCTGCCGCATTGGCAAGTTCGGTAAAGGTGGGGAAACTGGTTGCCACTGTTTCCGTACCGTGAATGATGATTTCGCCCGAAGTACGTAACCCTGCAATACTAAAACTCATGGCAATACGGTGATCGTGGTGCGATTCAATTTCTCCACCTGTGAAAATTGCCGACCAGTCACCAGACTTACCCTTACCCTCAATGATAATGCCGTCCTCAGTTGGGGTGCAATCAATACCCATGACTTTCAAGCCATCGGCCATCACCTGAATACGGTCAGATTCTTTCACGCGAAGTTCAGCAGCGCCAGTCAGAACAGTTTGACCTTCCGCACAGGCAGCCGCAATAAACAAGGCAGGAAATTCATCAATCGCCAAAGGTACCTGATCTTCAGGCATGTGAATACCTTTGAGTGTACTAGATCCCTTGATATGAATATCGGCAATCGGCTCACCGCCAGCGATGCGTTCATTTTCAACACTGATGTCCGCACCCATTTGCTTGAGGATTTCAATTACACCTGTACGAGTTGGGTTGATGCCCACTGCTTCAAGGATCACATCAGCACCCTCGGTAATCGCAGCACCGACCATAAAGAATGCAGCAGATGAAATGTCTGATGGCACCTGAATATCTGTACCAACCAGTTTACCACCACCCATAAGTGAGATTTTATTACCCTCGGTTTTCACCTCATAACCAAAGGCACGCAACATACGCTCAGTATGGTCACGGGTCGGCTCTGGTTCAGTCACAGAAGTCTCACCCTCAGCCCATAAACCTGCCAGTAAAATCCCTGATTTCACTTGAGCCGAAGCCATTGGCAAATCGTATTGAATACCTTTTAAAGCTTGACTGCCTGTAATGCTGACTGGCGGCGTACCTTTCTCACCTGTGGTTTGAATTTGCGCACCCATTAAACGTAATGGTTTTGCAATACGTTCCATTGGACGTTTAGACAATGACGCATCACCTGTCATCACCGAATCAAACTTTTGTGCTGACAACATACCAGATAGCAGACGCATACTTGTGCCTGAGTTACCCATATATAAGGCACTGGCAGGTGCTTTTAAACCTTGCATGCCCACGCCATGAATGGTCACCTCACCATTTTTTGGGCCTTCGATGCTGACCCCCATATCACGGAATGCCTGTAAAGTTGCTAACGCATCTTCACCCTCAAGGAAGCCAGTCACATGGGTTGTACCCTCAGCAATCGCCCCAAACATGACGGAGCGATGTGACACTGACTTATCACCTGGCACGGTGAATTTACCTGTAAATGTTTTCTTGCCTGGTAAAATGGTAAATTGCTGTGTCACCTTGTTTTTCTCCATCAAAGGTTTTTTGGCTAACATATGGTTAAAGTGTTGGCGTGCCGCTTGCGCATGTCCAAGCAGCCCCATCAACGCCTGAGAATCTTCATTTTCAATCAGTTGCTTTAAAACAGAAAGTTGCTGCTCAAAGCCAGCAACGGCATTGAGAATTGCGTTTTTATTGGCAAAGAAAATGTCATGCCACATCTGTGGATCACTGGCCGCAATCCGAGAAAAATCCCGAAAACCACCCGCCGCATAGCGAAAAATATCCAGATTATCTTCACGGTTGGCCAGTTGCTCAACCAAGTTGAACGCCATCAAATGCGGTAAATGACTGGTATGTGCCAACACTTCATCATGTTTCGACACATCCATACAAATCACTTCCGCTTTAGCGACTGACCAAAGCTGAATCAGTTTCTGCACCGCCCAATCTGCACTACTTGGCAAAGGCGTTAGAATCACTTTATGGTTAGCAAATAAATCGACTTTACCTGCATGTACACCTGTATGTTCCGCACCTGCAATTGGATGCCCAGGTACAAAACCAACAGGCAGATGTTCACCAAACACTGCCTTCGCTGCATCCACCACATTGCCTTTGGTACTACCCACATCGGTAATGATGACATTCTCTGCAAGATAAGGCTTGATCTGTTCCAACACTTTTTGTGTGGCACGAACAGGCAATGCCAAAACAATTAAATCCGCACCCTGAACGGCTTCTTCAGGATTTGTATAACCATGTTGAATTAGACCGAGTGCTTTGGCATCTTCCAATGTTTTTTTTGAGCGTGTTGAAGCCGCAATTTCAGACGCAAGTTGTTCCGCCACAATCACACGCGCAAGACTTGACCCAATCAGCCCAAGTCCAATAAATGCAACTTTTTTAAACAATACTCTAGAAACAGATGCTTGAGACATTGCGTTTCATCAAACCGTAATACTATCTTTGACACAAGTATAGCAATTGTCTCCATTGAAATCTTGCTTCTTTCGTTGGAATTTAAATTATCAGTTCTCTTTCAGGCTTAGTGATACAAGAAGATGAGATTTCAAGAATTTCTTTTAATACATGCCACATTAATACAGGAGGTACAGCATTACCAATTGCTCGATATTGACGATTTTCACTCACACTATCCAAGTTAAATGTTTCAGGAAAAGATTGAATCCTTGCAGCTTCTCGTGGTGTAAAGCGTCTATATCTACCATTTAAAAATAATACAGGGTCTGTACTATTTAAACTTACTTTTGCCAAATGTGAACTAATTGTATTACAAGGTTGATTTAAATCTTGCCCACGTCCTTTATTCATTTTATGGCGAACTTTCATCATTCCTTCAACAGCTCTTTCACTAAAAAACCATTTTTCTTGATAATTTGCATCAAAATCAATAATCTTTGAAATTGGTATAGCATTTTGTAAGCCATTTAACTCTAAAGGGAAGTTAAAGCTCATAAAATCTTCAAACTTTTTAAAACCAACAATAAATATACGTTCTCTTTTTTGTGGAATCCCATATAGGGCAGAATTTATTAACTTAAACTTCACATAATAACCAGCTTGTTCAAATTCTTTTACAATCATTGGAAATGCTTGTTTATTATTTGCAGACAATAGCCCCTTAACATTTTCTGCAATAAAAAAACGTGGTTTTTTGACAGATAATATTTTTACCATCTCAAAAAACAACATGCCTTTCTCATCTTTATAGCCCAATCTCGGTGGATTTTGAGCACTAATAGAAAATGATTGACAAGGAAATCCCCCTATCAATATATCGTGTTCAGGTAAATCTACCGCTAAAATATCTCTTACATCTTTTACCTCTGCTTGATGGTCAAAGTTATCATTATAAATTTTTATAGCATTGGGGTCATTATCCACAGCATAGACAATTTCTGTACCTAATGTTTCATACTTTTTATTTAAAAATGAAAAGCTACCTAATGCACCTAAATCCATGCCACTACAGTGACAGAAAAGAGATGTAACTTTTAACTTACTATTTCCAAATAATCTATACATTGTTCTGACGTTTTATAAAGCTCAATAACTAAATTTTTATCAATTTTCAGATTACCTGAATTGAATTGCTTAACTGGATTTTAAATGCTAAAAATATTTTTTCTTTTTAGGCATATCTCTTCGGCTCGAGCTTCTATCCCTCATACAAAATTTAACCTAAGAAAATAGTTTCTTGATGAAATTGTAAAAATTCTTCATTGGGCAAAAATTTTATTGGTAAATTCATACGCAAATTTTCAAATCGCTCAAACTCGCTTTTGTAAAAATCTTCCTTTAAATATTTCTTCAATTGACTTGAAAATAATACTTTAAAACTACTATTAATCGTAATCAAACCTTTATCAAATGCTTTGTCAAATGTTGCAGATAAACAAATTCCATTACTTGGGTTTAACCTATTCTTTTCATCTTTCGACCAAGGTTTAATATGAGAAGCTACCAACAGTTCTGGAATTGAAATACCTGTAACTCCACAACCATTTATATAATTTGACATTACAATCGTTCTGAAATAATCTTGATTAATCCTGACTTTCGTTTTTCTAATTTTATATTCTCCTTTTTTTCTTTCGTCAATCAATTTATCAATATGGGTTTTCGGTTTGTTTTCTTCAATTTTTGATAAGAGTAAATCTTCACTTTTGTAGAATAAATCGTCAAAATTTTCTGTAAACTCTTGAAATATTTCTTTGTCTAATTTCCCAATATTCGTTGCTCCTTTTCTCCCTAAAAGTTTTTGTTTTGGGTCAAGACTTACAAAGTTCACAAGTTTATATGCAACAGCACCAGGTGTTCTTCCAATTAAATCGGCAAGGATTTTTACCTCTGAATTTCTATTGTTGAATTGTCCATACGGCAATTTGCAATACAAATTAAAAGCTAAAATCAATTCGTCTCTTGTCCAATTATTTCTCATTAACAAATTCCTCTTTGTAAATATCCAAATAGTATTTTGCTTCGTTGTTACAACCTAAAACACCACAAATCAGGTTTATAGGAATTTCTTCTAAACAACCTAAATTGGAATGTTTTTCAGCACATTTTTCACAAACTTGTGTCCAAGTACCAGTTTCTCCTAAAACAATATCATCAAAAATTTCTTTGCTCATAACTGATAGTTTTTAGTTTGCCAAAATTGATGGAACAGCATTACCTACTTGTTTATATTGGCTAGTTTTAGTCTTTAAAAAGATAAAATCATCAGGCAAAGATTGTATTCTTGCACTTTCTCGTACAGTCGGCACTCGATTAAATCTATAATGAAAATGATGTCGATGCCCCGTATCAATAGTAAAACTTGGCTTTTGGCTATTAAGCCGTGTCCATGCAATATTAACTTTTCGAGTATCCTGTAATTCTAGTGGTAAATCTTTATAATTTCCACCATCAGGAACTAAAGCAATGGTATTAATGGTTTTTTCATTATGTTCTGTAATTTGATGCTGATAAACCCCTTTAGAATTTTTCCGCATAAGAGCCTGAAAATGAGATTGAGGTTCAATCATATAATCTGCACCATTCTCTAAACTTGATTCAGATAAATCACTAATCGCTTCTTGGCAGGTAATAACTTGACTTAATAAAGGCTTAGGAAAATCAAACAATTGACCATTTTTTAACCCTACAAAAAACGCTCGTTTACGATTTTGTGGTACACCAAAATCAGCAGCCAATAAAACTTTATAATTAATGGTATAACCTAATGCTTCAAAATCTTGAATAATTTGTTCTTTAATACTCCCTTTACCCATAGAAATAATATTTGGTACATTTTCCATTAAAAAAACTTTAGGCTGATAAAGTGCAACAAATTCAACAAAAGATTTATATAGTTGATTACGCTCATCATCAATCATGCGTTTTCCTGCAATCGAAAAACCTTGACATGGTGGACCACCAATAATGACATCAACATGATTTATATCATATTGTTGCTTTATTTCTTGTGGACTGATGTGGAATAAATCTGCCTGAATTGCTTTTGCATCAATATGATTAAATGCAAAGGTATCTAAAGCATCTTGCCATGTATCTATGCCTGCTATAATGCGATAACCTGCTTGTATAAACCCAAGTGATAACCCACCGCAACCACAAAATAAATCTAAAACGGTAGGTTTAACATCAATCACTGAAAATCATCCTGAATTTAAAATCATCGCTATTGTGCCAAAAGCATAAGCTTGAAAGCAAGATGATTGTTGATCTTTCAACTTTCATCACGACAAGTTAAGACGCTCAGGATATATCTGTATACAATAGAATTATAAAACAGCGATTGGATAAGAACCCAGTACACGTAACTCTTTGACCATTGGACGAATTTCATCCAGTGCAGCCGCCACATTGTCCTGATCAATATGCCCTTCCAGATCAATGAAGAACACATAGGCCCATTTTTCAGGCAAGGCTGGACGAGTTTCAATACTGGTCAAGCTAATTTTATGCTTGGCAAATGGCGCAAGAATCTCCAACAAAGCACCTGCACGGTCATGCGCAGAGATCAATAGAGAGGTTTTATCATTACCACTTTGAGGAATCTTTTCACGACCAATCACAAGGAAACGAGTGGTATTTTCAGGGTTATCTTCGATATTGCTATGTAAAATCTCAAGATTGTACATGCTTGCTGCAATATCAGATGCAATCGCAGCAGAATGCCATTCATTACGAATACGGCGTGCTGCTTCAGCATTTGAATTCAGTGCAACACGCTCTACGCCTGGATAATGCGCATCCAGCCATTTACGGCACTGCGCCAAGGTTTGCTGATGTGCATAAATCTGCTTAATGCTGTCTTTACGGGTATTTTCAGAAACAAGGAATTGATGATGAATACGCAATTCAACTTCACCAATCACATTCAGGCTAGAAGCCTTAAAACAGTCCAGTGTATGGTTAACAATTCCTTCTGATGAGTTTTCAACAGGAACCACGCCATAATGCGCACTACCCGCCTCCACTTCACGGAACACTTCATCAATGGTTGGCAATGGACGAACCACTGCATCATTACCAAAATGTTTCAGTACCGCGGAG
>NZ_DDAH01000076.1:0-4744 GCF_002333245.1 Acinetobacter sp. UBA2063 | reverse complement strand
TCGGGCTAAACCCCGAGGTTTTACGCTCCAATGGATAAATTCCTTTTCGTATCAGGAAGCGTTTTAAACCTGAAACCGTAAGGTGCAATCTACAAATACAAGGATTGCACCCATAACTTTTAGCTCACTAGGCAGCAACCGCCCTGGCACGTGCGGCATGCAACTTTTTATAACTGTCAATCAGGCGTAAGTGTCGATCTAGCCCCTCCAGTTTCATACTGGTTGGGGTGAGACCATAGAAACGGACACTGCCATCTACCGATCCAAGTACCGCGTCCATTCGTTCATCACCAAACATACGGCGGAAGTTAATTAGATAATCATCCAATTCCAGCTCATCATCCAGAATCACCTCCAGCACCACATTCATGCACTGATAGAATAAGCCTCGCTCAGCCGTGTTGGTGTTGTATTGCAGGAACTGCCCGACCAATTCTTTTGCTTCTTCAAATTGCTCTAAAGCAAGATAAATCAACAGTTTTAACTCAAGAATGGTCAGTTGCCCCCACACGGTATTGTCATCAAATTCGATACCAATCAAGGTGGCGATTTCGGTGTAGTCATCCAGCTCACATTCCTCCAGACGCTCAACCAAGGCCTCAAGGCTGTCATTATCCAGACGATGCAGGTTTAAGATATCTTCACGGAATAACAGTGCCTTGTTGGTGTTGTCCCAGATCAGGTCTTCTACCAGATAAATCTCGGAATAGTCAGGCACCAAGATACGGCAGGCGGTTGCACCTAAATGTTCATACACCGCCATGTAGACTTCTTTGCCCATCTGCTCAAGAATGGCAAACAGTTCTTCCGCTTCTTCCACATTGCTGTTTTGACCCTGGTGGGTAAAGTCCCACTCGACAAAATCGAAATCAGCTTTGGAGCTAAAAAAGCGCCATGACACCAAACCGCTGGAATCAATAAAGTGTTCCACAAAGTTGTTTGGTTCAGTCACCGCATTACTTTGGAACGTTGGCTGTGGTAAATCATTGAGACCCTCAAAACTGCGCCCCTGCAACAACTCAGTCAGGCTACGTTCCAACGCAATTTCAAAACTTGGATGCGCACCGAATGAAGCAAAGACTCCGCCTGTACGTGGATTCATCAGCGTCACACACATCACAGGGAACTGACCACCAAGCGAGGCATCTTTCACCAGCACAGGGAAGCCCTGTTCCTCCAGCCCCTTGATGCCAGCCAGAATTGCTGGATATTTTTCCAGAACCTGTTGCGGTACATCTGGTAGCGTCATTTCGCCCTCCAGAATCTCACGTTTCACTGCACGTTCAAAGATTTCAGAAAGACACTGTACCTGTGCCTCAGCCAAAGTGTTGCCTGCACTCATGCCGTTACTGAGATAGAGATTTTCAATCAGATTGGACGGGAAATACACCACTTCACCATCCGACTGCCGTACGAATGGCAATGAACAGATGCCTCGCTCGGTATTACCTGAGTTGGTGTCATATAAATGCGTGCCCAGCAATTCATCGTCGGGGTTATAAATCTCAAGGCAGTATTCATCCAGAATTTCTACTGGCAATTCACCATTCGGGCCTGGCTGGAACCATTTTTCATCAGGATAATGCACAAACTCAGCATTGGCGATTTCCTCTCCCCAAAACTGGTCGTTATAGAAGAAGTTACAGTTTAAACGCTCAATAAATTCGCCCAGTGCCGATGCCAAGGCACTTTCCTTGGTTGAACCCTTGCCATTGGTAAAACACATCGGCGATTGTGCATCACGAATATGCAGTGACCAGACATTCGGAACAATATTACGCCATGATGCAATTTCAATCTTCATGCCCAAGCCAGCCAAAATGCTAGACATATTGGCAATGGTCTGTTCTAAAGGTAAATCCTTGCCCTGAATATAAGTACTGCTTTCCGAAGTCAGGCTTGGCATCAGCAATGCCTGTGCATCAGCATCAATACTTTCAACTTCTTCAATAATAAATTCAGGGCCTGTCTGGATCACTTTCTTCACGGTACAACGGTCAATCGAGCGTAGAATCCCCTGACGGTCTTTTTCAGAAATGTCAGCAGGCAACTCGACCTGAATCTTAAAAATCTGTTTGTAGCGGTTTTCAGGGTCAACAATATTGTTTTGTGACAGGCGGATATTGTCGGTTGAAATATCCCGCGCCGCACAATACACTTTTACAAAGTAGGCAGCACATAACGCCGATGAAGCCAGAAAATAGTCGAATGGTCCTGGCGCTGAACCATCGCCTTTATAGCGGATCGGTTGATCTGCAATTACTGTAAAATCATCGAACTTGGCTTCCTGACGAAGATTGTCGAGATAATTAACCTTGATTTCCATGCTGGTACCTAATACCTCTTATGTACCAGCATCGGCACATAAGCGTGTAAATATGAATAGAATAACGATCTGAAATGGACTTAAACAGAATAATAAATGAGGTTCATCACGATCAATGAGCACTCATGATAAGCCAAGATAATATATGCCGCATTATAGAGGGATTTGCCTGAATTGATAATGTTTGTCCGTGTTTCCAATCGACATACAACCAGCCCATTCAAGCCTAGTCATAATAATGATTGCGCTTTTTAGAAAACTTATCCAGTTGATTTAAAAAGCCCTCAAAATAACTCTTGTCTTTATCTTCAGTGCGATAGCCTGCATAGAGTGTGCGTCGGAGACCTTTGGGTGAAACGCAATCCAGACGGCGCGAAGTGACCCAGCCTTTCTGCTCATATTCATTTACCACCCAGTCAGGTAATGCCGAAATCCCCCGCCCACTAGCAACCAGTTGGATCAACATTTGCGTTAGTTCCGTTGTGCGGATTTCTTTCGGATGCAGATTGGCTGGAATAAATAGTTTCGCCATAATGTCCAAACGGTGTTTATCCACGGGATAAGTCACTAATGTTTGCTCCGCCAACTCCTGTACCGTAATCTTTTCCACCCGAACCAGTGGATGGGTATTAGACAACACTAATCTTGATTCATATTCAAAAATTGGAAAATACTCAATGCCTTTTAAAGCAATTGGGTCAGCAGTAATTAATAGGTCAAATTCCGCATTCTGTAATAACTCGTGTGGATTGGACTCAAAACCAGAGACAAAATCCAGATCAACATCTGGATATTGCTGGCGGTATTGATTCAACAACGGCATCAGCCAGTCAAAACAACTATGACATTCCGAAGAGAAGATAATTCTGCCTGTTTGCCCATGCACAATACGAGCAATATCGGTATGTGCGATCTGGATCTGCGGTAACACATCATCCGCCAGCTTTAACAGGCGCAAACCAACATGGGAAAATGAGACAGGTCGGCTACGGCGATTCACAACCTCCACGCCAAACCATTGATCCAGCTCTTTTAATTGATGAGAAATCGCAGACGGTGTTAAATACAGGTCAGTTGCCGCTGCAACCAATGAACCGTGTTCGCGCAAGGCGGTTAATGTCTTTAAATGACGAAGTTCTAACATACTAATAAACCAGTAAAACATGCCTTAGCTTGTGTCAATACAATTGAGCAGACAATATTTATATAGACAAAATTGAATTAAATTCATCTGTTATAAAACCAGATTATTTAAAATTAGGCAAAATGTGGCTGCCCTTGCAATACCAAACTATCAATCTTAACAGGCCTGCCAAGCAAGTATCCCTGTAATTGATTACAGCCTAAATTTTTAAGAATATCCGCTTGTTGCTGTGTTTCCACTCCCTCAGCCGTGACAATCAAACCTAATTTTGCAGCAAGATGAATTATACTTTCTAAAATCGCTTCTTCTTTGGAATTGGGTTGTAAATCCATGAGGAAACCACGGTCAATTTTGAGTTCATCGACAGGTAAATTTTTTAAATACAGGAAGCTTGAGTAACCCGTTCCAAAGTCATCTATTGCGATTCGAATACCGAGCTTACGCAGGCGTTCCAGGGTACGAATAGTTGAATCAATGTGATGCATTGCAGTTGATTCAGTAATCTCCAGTATCAGGTTGTGAGGTTGGATTTGATATTTTTCCAATAATTGTTCAAGGACACTGAATAATTTCTTATTTTCAAACTGTAATGCTGACAGATTCACTGCAATTGGATAAAACGGGTTCTTGCTCTGCTCCCATTTCTGAATTTGTTGACAGGCTTGTTCCAGCGCCCAATATCCCATAGGAATAATTAAACCCGTTTTTTCAGCACTTTCAATAAACATTTGTGGCGTAAGCAGCCCCAAAGCTGGATGCTTCCAGCGAATCAGGGCCTCAACACCACAGACTTCATAGTTCGCGGTAAATTTTGGCTGGTAAAACAAGACAAACTGCTGCTCATCAACGGCCTTATATAAATCATTGATCAGTTTGGACTGGCTGCGTACATCTTGCTGATCGCTCATGGACTGGAACACGGTATAGGTATTACGCCCCTGATCTTTTGACACCAGCATGGCAACATCGGCATTAATCAACAAATCCTGAATATTGGTGCCATGTTCAGGATACATCGCAATCCCAAGGCTCGCGGATATGTTTATGTCTTTGCTGGCAATTAAATAAGTTCCCTGAATAAAATGCAGAATTTCTTCGGCAAGCTGTATTGCCTCGTTGATATCGGTATTTTCAGATATCAGGACAAATTCATCGCCACCTATACGGAATAACTTATGGCTTTGATTTAGCTTATTGTGTAGACGATTGGCCATCTGGACCAACAACTGATCCCCAATATGATGCCCAAAAGCATCATTCACCGACTTAAAACC
>NZ_DDAH01000079.1:6619-10012 GCF_002333245.1 Acinetobacter sp. UBA2063 | reverse complement strand
ATTTCTTGAATAAGGAAAAAGAAAATGTAGAGTCAATCTTTACAGTTGCTGGTTTCTCATTCACAGGGGTAGGTCAAAACGCGGGTCTTGCCTTTATTAAATTAAAAGACTGGAGCGAGCGTACTTCACCTGAATCACAGATCGGTGCCATCATTCAACGTGGTATGGCATTGAACATGATTGTGAAAGATGCGTCTTACATCATGCCTTTACAATTACCAGCAATGCCTGAATTGGGCGTGGCTTCTGGTTTTGATATCCAGTTAAAAGATGTCAGCGGTCAAGGGCATGCAAAACTGATTGCTGCACGTAATGCGGTATTAGGTATGGCATCTCAGGACAAACGTCTTGCAGGTGTACGTCCAAATGGTCAAGAAGATACGCCGCAGTACCAGATCACCATTGACCAAGCGCAAGCAGGTGCAATGGGTGTCAGTATTGCAGATATTAACAGCACCATGAGCATGGCTTGGGGTGGTTCGTATATCAATGACTTCGTTGACCGTGGTCGTGTGAAAAAAGTTTATGTCCAAGGTGAGGCGGATACTCGCATGATGCCTGAAGACTTGAACAAGTGGTATGTGCGTAACAACAAAGGCGAAATGGTGCCGTTCTCTGGCTTTGCCAAAGGTGAATGGACTTATGGTTCACCTCGCCTAGAACGTTATAACGGCGTATCATCTGTCAACATTCAAGGTACTCCAGCACCGGGCGTCAGCTCTGGTGATGCAATGTTGGCGATGGAAGAAATCATTGGCAAGTTACCATCAATGGGCTTAGCAGGTTTCGACTACGAATGGACAGGTTTATCTTTAGAAGAGCGTGATTCTGGTAGCCAAACAGCGCCACTATTGGTTCTTTCACTCTTAATCGTGTTCTTGTGCCTTGCAGCACTCTATGAAAGCTGGTCAGTCCCTGTTTCTGTATTACTGGTTGTACCTTTAGGTATCGTCGGTGCATTTACATTGACATGGTTAGGCATGATTATTAAAGGTGATCCAAACTTATCCTTTAACATTTACTTCCAGGTTGCGATTGTTGCCGTAATTGGTCTATCTGCGAAGAATGCGATCTTGATCGTCGAATTTGCGAAAGAATTACAGGAACAAGGCGAAGAGCTATTTGAAGCAACCTTGCATGCTGCGAAAATGCGTCTACGTCCAATCATCATGACCACACTTGCATTCGGTTTCGGTGTTTTACCACTTGCGCTTGCAAGCGGTGCTGGCGCAGGTAGCCAACACTCAGTCGGTTATGGTGTACTGGGTGGTGTAATTTCTTCAACACTTTTAGGTATTTTCTTCATCCCTGTATTCTTCGTGTGGATTCGTAGTATCTTTAAGTACAAACCTAAAACTTTAAATACTCAGGAGCATTGATCGTGATGCAAACTGTATGGTCTATTTCCAGTCGTGGCATTGCAATCTCTGCACTCGCGCTCTCTTTGGCTGCCTGCCAAAGTATGCGCGGGCCAGAGCCTGTTGTGAACACAGCGATTCCTGAAAGCTTTGCGTCATATAGTAATGCTTCTGGAACTTCTATCGCAGAACAAGGCTACAAAGACTTCTTTGCGGACCCTCGTTTATTACAAGTGATTGATCTGGCACTTGCCAATAACCGTGACTTGCGTACAGCGGCGTTGAATATTCAAAAAGCTCAACAGCAGTACCAAATTTCAGAAAACAACCAATTACCAACGATTGGGGCAAGTGGTAGTGCGGTTCGCCAAGTCACGCCATCTCGTGATCCAAACAACCCCTACTCGACTTACCAAGTTGGCTTAGGTTTAACGGCTTACGAGTTAGATTTCTGGGGTCGAGTTCGTAGCTTGAAAGACGCTGCTTTAGATAGTTATCTTGCGACACAAAGTTCACGTGATGCAACTCAGATCAGCTTAATTGGACAAGTGACACAAGCATGGTTGAATTATTCATTCGCCAGTGCACAACTCAAACTTGCAGAGCAAACGCTCAAAGCACAGCAAGAGTCGTTTAACTTGAACAAAAAACGTTTCGATGTCGGAATTGATAGTGAGATTCCATTACGTCAGGCGCAAATTTCGGTTGAAACCGCACGTAATGATGTTGCCAACTACAAAACACAGATCGCACAAGCACAAAACTTGTTAAATTTACTTGTTGGTCAAACAGTTCCTCAAAACTTATTGCCACAACAGCAAATTTCTCAAATTACCAAACAAAGCGCTTTAAGTGCTGGTTTACCAAGTGACTTGCTCAATAATCGCCCAGATATCAAGGCGGCTGAATATCAACTCAGTGCCGCAGGTGCAAATATTGGTGCAGCCAAAGCACAACTTTACCCGACGATTAGCCTGACAGGTTCGGCAGGTTATGCTTCAACAGATTTGAGCAACCTTTTTAAGGCGGGTAATGCAGCTTGGTCAATTGGGCCAAATATTAGCTTGCCAATCTTCGATTGGGGTACACGTAAAGCCAACATCAAGATTTCAGAGACTGATCAGAAAATTGCCTTGGCAAACTATGAAAAGTCAGTTCAATCTGCTTTCCGTGAAGTGAATGATGCCTTGGCAACCCGTGCCAACATTGGTGATCGTTTAACCGCGCAACGCCGTTTAGTGGATGCAACCAACACTACCTATAAGCTGTCTAACGCCCGTTTCCGTGCAGGTATTGATAGTTATTTAACCGTGTTGGATGCCCAGCGTTCAGCGTATTCGGCTGAGCAAGGTTTACTGCTGTTACAGCAGGCAAACCTGAACAACCAAGTTGAGCTTTACAAAACATTGGGTGGCGGTTTAAAGACCAATACCAGTGATACAGTGACGCCTCAACCCTCTAGTGCTAAAATACATGCTGCACAATAAACCTTAATAAGATGTACTATCTATAGCCATCTCCCGAGATGGCTAGTTTATTTTGAGTCCGACTGAATAATAGTTTAACCCCAAATGATTGGCATATTGTGCCGCTTCGGCACGCGATGAAATTCCCAGTTTACAGGTTATTTCTATCACACCATTAAATAACCATCTCACTTTCAATCAAAATGGCTTGGTATATTCCCAAGCTATATTTATGAGAATTACCTTTTTAAGCTTTTCTCATCCCTCATGTTGTTTTATCTTTAATACAGTATTTTTATTCGAGATCAATATGTTACTCAGCAGCTTGGAATCTGTACCTGGTCATGAAATTTTACGTCAGCTTGATGTGGTGTATGGCAGCACTGTCCGCAGTAAGCACGTGGGTCGCGACCTGATGGCGGGTTTAAAAAATATTGTGGGCGGCGAATTGACAGGTTATACCGAACTTCTTGAGGAATCCCGTCAGGAAGCCACACAACGCATGATCGACAAGGCACGCGGTTTAGGTGCCAATGCGATTGTGGGGATTCGCTTTTCCACATCGAATA
>NZ_DDAH01000079.1:0-6504 GCF_002333245.1 Acinetobacter sp. UBA2063 | reverse complement strand
GCTTTTCCACATCGAATATTGCCCAGGGCGCGTCCGAACTTTTTGTATATGGTACGGCTGTCGTGGTTCAGCCTCTGGCGCCTAAACTTCCTGATCCATTTGGCGCATAGGCAATATAATGGATGGATTAATTTTTCAGATCGTTATTTTTCTGATTCTTTTTTCAGTCGGTTGGGGTTTTGGTCGTCATATCGAACAAAAACACCTACGTGAACTGGATGAGAAAGAAAGACAATTTGCCCATATCCGCATTGATACCAACCGCTTTGTTGAAACGACTGCAATAGGTCAACTGGTAAGCAGCAATGTGGTGATCTCACATGATTATTTTAAATATGTGCTTGCCACCATTCAAAACTTCTTTGGTGGCCGTCTCGTCAGCTATGAAAGTGTGGTAGAACGGGCACGGCGTGAAGCCATGCTTCGGCTCAAGCAGGAAGCACACAGGATGGGGGCAAACCAGATTATGGGGGTTCGTCTCAGCACCACTGAACTGGGGATGCAAGGTGGCATGGTTGAAGTGTTTGCTTATGGCACGGCTATTTTAAATGAGTAAAAGGGAGTAAAAGCTCCTTTTACTTCACTTTGGTTTTACGAATCATTTTATACAACAGGCTTGGCGACAAACGGGACACCAATACACCCAGTTGTTCTTTCTTGCCACCGACAACCACATATTCCTCACCTGCCATCAAAGCCTCAACCACACGCTGGGCAAATACATCGGCATCCAAACCATTTTCAATGGCTTCGTCCTGATGTCCCTGCGGCTTACCCTCACCATTTAAGGCATTAAAAGAGACATTGGTTTTAACAAAGCCTGGGAAAACCACCGAAACCTCAACCCCATCTTTTGAAACCTCGGCGCGAAGACTGTTTGCCCACATATGAATCGCCGCTTTGGCAGCTGAATAACTGGCGCGATATTGTGTACCCAATAGGCCCGCCACACTGGAGACAAATACCACCCGACCAGACTTTTGTTTGAGGAATGTTGGTAACACAGTCTTGGTAAAGAACACCTGTGAAAAATAATCCACTTCCATGATGGCACGTTCAGTTTGCATGGTGGTGTCCTGAATCAGGGCACGCTGGCTCAGACCTGCATTGTTGATCAGCCAGTCAATTCGCCCTTTGCATGCCAAAACCTGTTCATGCGCATGACGTACCTGGGCTTCATCAGTAATATCAGCGGCAATTGAAACATGACGTTCTGGCTTGAACAAACCGACACGCACAGCTTCCAGTTCATCATAACGGCGTGAAGTCAGCACCACCTGCGCACCCTGCAAGGCACATTCCCTTGCCAGCGCCTTGCCCAAACCAGAAGAAGCCCCTGTAATCCATACCACTTTATTTTCAAGGTTTTTTAACTTTGCCATATCAATGATCCCCTATGCCTGATGACGCATAAATTTTAAGAAGTAATCCACATAAATGACCGCAACCTGCTGATCCAGTTGAGTGCCTAGTTTTTCCAAACGTTTATAGCCTAGATGTGTGGTCATGTTGATCACGCCATTGAGGGTTTTATCCACCACAAAATTAAACTTCAGGCATTTTTTCGGTTCACGAATTAAATGGGTCACACCGACATCAATCACATCGGTCAGCAGTTTCAACGCATTTACCGTTTCATGACGGTCTCCACCAGCAAGCTTATGGCTTGAGCTTTTCACCTGTTGTGCAAGCTGCTGTTCAATTGGATAGGTCATGTAAACCTTTTCATCTTCAAGCTGAATGGTTTTGGAAAGATATTCCACCACAGGAACCAATCGGTCATTGCCAAAAAATGAAACAGACCATGGCATATATTTGCGAATGGCTTCCAGAATTTGCTGAATCACCTTTTCGGATTCGCCTGTTTGGGAATGATGCTGGTTTTCCTGTAGCAGCACCATAAAAACCTGTTCAATCACTTCACAAGCCATTTCTGACAGGACATTCCCCAAAGCATTTGCCTGACTTTCCTTACTGCCCTGTAATAACTGCGCTCGAATATGCGCAAATCTCGCGTATGTATCCGCATGAATATTTAAAAAAACGGCGGTGTTCATTCTAATTACCCTAATTCTTAGATTGCATAAAATAAGGGCTTGTTCAACAAGCCCTTATTTTTCCATCAAACTGTTTTATATGATTTTTGGCTTTCTATACGCCGAATTTAGCATATTCTATTCCGCATCGACATGCATAAATGCCAAAAAAATGGTTGACCGTGTGTTGCTTCATTAATTTTTAGTAAAATTGAATAACTCATCTGAACCATCCTCTCATTCATATTTTAATATTGTTATGTTGTTGTTTTATGCATCTACATAGGATAATTATGTGACACAGAACACATAATTCAAGGTTTTATCGTTAAAAAACCAACGCATTTCATCGGCTTTTTTAGATGAAAATCTTGGCGGTTTTTTTGCTACAATAGATCCAATTTTTTATTCAATTTTAATCTTCTGTACTATGACTGACGCTCAATCTGCTCAAAATATTGCAACCACTTACGATCCAACCGAGATCGAAAAGAAATGGTATCAAATCTGGGAACAACAGGGTTACTTCAAACCATCAGGTCAGGGTGAATCATTCTGTATCATGATTCCACCGCCAAACGTGACAGGTAGCCTGCACATGGGGCATGGCTTTAACAATGCCATTATGGATGCCTTGACTCGCTATAACCGTATGATGGGTAAAAACACCTTATGGCAACCAGGCACAGACCATGCGGGGATTGCAACGCAGATGGTGGTCGAGCGTCAACTCGGTTTGCAAGGTGTGACCCGTCATGACTTGGGTCGTGACAAGTTCATCGACAAAGTTTGGGAATGGAAAGAACAATCTGGCGGAACGATTACCAAGCAAATCCGCCGTTTAGGTTCATCTGTGGACTGGTCTCGTGAACGCTTTACCATGGATGATGGTCTATCCAATGCCGTAAAGGAAGTGTTTGTGCGTTTGCACGAAGATGGCTTGATCTATCGTGGCAAGCGTTTGGTGAACTGGGACCCTAAACTGCAAACTGCCCTTTCTGACCTTGAAGTTGAAAGCAAGGAAGAAAAAGGCTCATTGTGGCACTTTAAGTATTTCTTTGAAGATAAATCACTGAAAACCAAAGATGGTAATGACTATCTTGTGGTGGCAACCACACGTCCAGAAACTTTATTAGGCGATACAGCAGTTGCGGTACATCCTGAAGATGAACGTTATGCACACCTGATTGGTAAAAACATTATTCTCCCAATTACAGGTCGTTTAGTACCTGTGGTGGCTGATGAATATGTCGAAAAAGATTTCGGTACTGGCTGTGTGAAAATCACCCCAGCGCATGACTTCAATGACTATGAAGTCGGTAAACGCTGTAACTTAGCCATCATCAACATCTTCAACAAAAATGCCGAAGTGTTGGCTGAGTTTGAATATATCGCCAAAGCGGGTGAGCAAATTTCTCAACTGTTGCCTGCCCCTGCGGACTATATTGGTTTAGAGCGTTTTGCTGCCCGTAAAAAGTTGGTTGAACAAGCGGAAACTGAAGGCTGGTTAGATCAAATCCAACCTTATGACTTGAAAGCACCGCGCGGTGATCGTTCAGGTGTGATCGTTGAACCATTATTGACTGATCAATGGTATGTGAAGATTGCGCCACTTGCTGAACCTGCAATCGAAGCAGTTCAGGATGGTCGTATTAAGTTTGTGCCTGAGCAATATACCAATATGTATATGTCATGGATGCGTGACATTCAGGACTGGTGTATTTCGCGTCAACTGTGGTGGGGCCACCGTATTCCTGCCTGGTATGATGCCGAGGGCAATGTGTATGTGGGACGCAATGAAGAAGACGTTCGTGCCAAAAACAACATCGCTGCTGACATTGAATTAAATCAGGATGAAGATGTACTGGATACATGGTTCTCCTCTGCGCTTTGGACGTTCTCAACTTTAGGTTGGACTGGCGATGCACAGAAAGATGCAGCCAACGTTTTCCTTAAAACGTTCCACCCGACTGATGTGTTGGTGACAGGTTTTGACATCATCTTCTTCTGGGTTGCCCGTATGATCATGATGACCATGCACTTCATGAAAAATGAAGATGGTTCATCACAAGTTCCATTCAAGACGGTTTACGTTCATGGCTTGGTCCGTGATGGTGAAGGTCAGAAGATGTCGAAGTCCAAGGGCAACGTACTTGATCCGTTAGACTTGATTGACGGTATTGATCTTGAAAGTCTGGTTGCGAAACGTACCACTGGCTTAATGAATCCGAAAGACGCAGCGAAGATTGAGAAATCAACCCGTAAAGAATTTCCAGACGGCATCAATGCCTACGGTACAGATGCAGTTCGTTTTACGTTCTGTGCGCTTGCCAATACGGGTCGTGACATCAAGTTCGATCTAAAACGCGTTGAAGGCTACCGTAATTTCTGTAACAAGATTTGGAACGCGACCCGTTTCGTATTGATGAATGTTGAGGGGCAAACCGTTGGTCAGGAAGCGCGTCCTGATTTATGGGAACTTCCTGAACAATGGATCATCAGCCGTTTACAGAAAGTGGAAGCTGCGGTGCATCAAGCATTTGCCACCTACCGTTTAGACCTTGCGGCGCAAGCAATCTATGACTTTATCTGGAATGAATACTGCGACTGGTATGTCGAACTGACCAAGCCTGTGCTTAATGATGCCAATGTGTCAGAAGAACGTAAGGCAGAAGTTCGCCGTGTGTTACTTGCAGTAATGGAAGCTTCTTTACGTTTGGCACATCCGTTAATGCCGTATTTGACTGAAGAAATCTGGCAAACCCTTGCACCAATGTTGGGCAAAGGTGGCGCAACCATCATGACCGCACAATATCCTGTGCCTGATCAAGCGAAGATCAATGATCAAGCTGAAGCAGATATGCAGTGGTTACAAGGCCTGATTGGTGCGGTACGTAACATTCGTGGTGAAATGGGCTTGGGTAATGCGCGTTTATTGCCTGTATTGCTGCAAAACATTTCTGATACTGAACGTGAGCAAATCACCCGTATTGAAGCATTATTTAAGGCATTGGCTAAAGTTGAAAGCATTACATTCTTGGTTGACGGCGAACAACCGCCATTATCTTCTTCTTCTGTTGTGGGTCATGTTTCTGTATTTGTTCCAATGAAGGGTTTAATTGACCCGAAAGCTGAATTAGGTCGTTTGCAGAAAGACCTGGATAAGGTTCAAAAGCAACATGATCAAATCGCAACTAAACTTTCTAACGAAAGTTTTGTCGCTAAAGCACCAGCAGCCGTTGTTGATGGTGAAAAAGTCAAATTGGCTGAGTTCGCTGACCAATTAGCGAAGATTAAAGCGAATATGGAGCAAATTGCAAGTTTATAATTATGACTAGCGTATTGAATAAAATATATTCAATACGCTAAACAGAGGTGGTCCCACTTGTTTGAACAACTAAAAGCTTATTTACAGGCTCAAACCACTTTAAAAATTAAATGACCAGCCGAATGCTCTATTTTTAAGTAAGTTTTTTAAACAATCAAAATCCTTATAACTATTTAAACACTGTTCATCTTGTAATAGCTTTCTTCGAATTTCCCTCAAATCATATTGGTACTTCTTAGCCAAATCAGCAGGTTTAAAAGTGTGTTTATAAAAACCTGAGCTTTTCCAATCAAATGAGTAAATAATGTGATCTAACTCCATTTGCAATTGCTCAATTTGATCTTCTAGCAATAGATTATAAGATTTCAAATGTTCATTTGCGATTTTAACTGCTTGTTTTTGATCACCTTGTTCTGTATAAGCACGTAACTTTAATAGCGTAAGTAAATCTTTTTCTTCAAGTGCAGTATTTGCTTGCTGCAAGAGCTCGGTTTTGTCTATACGTTTTTGCTCATCCCGTTCACGATCAGGATGGATCACAGAGGCAATTTTTAAATAAATGCTTTTTAATGACTGCCCTGCCATTTTTTTTGCATCTTCAAGTTGCATTTGCTTCTTTAAAATTTTCTTTTTTTCTTTTTCTGCAAACTTTTGATATGCTTCACGTTCATGATCATTCAGTTGATTTTGAATGAAATCAGCTTCCTCTCGATCAAATTTTTCTTTTACTTTTTGCATAAACTCTTCAAGATTTTCGAGATCAAACTCAAAGTCAATCCAGTCCTCAGACACACCCAATTGATCTGCAAGAATTTCTTTCATCACTTGTTTTTCCATCATTTCATCAACATCATGCTCTGAATGAAAATCATCCTCTGTATCATCTACTTGTGATGTAGGCAAATGATCATGGTCTTCTAAAATTTTATAAAATTGAGCAATGACGATGGTCAATTTATGTTGTTCTTCAGACAGATTGGGATTATTTAAAAGTTGACTCACTAAAATTGAGATTTTTTGATCTAAACGCTCTAAATGGGTTTTAGCAAATTTATGCGATTGTTTATATTGCCAAAGTACCTCTAGTTGACTAAATAAAACTTGGTGCCATTGAGCATATAATGGCAAGAGTTCAACACT
>NZ_DDAH01000003.1:0-4311 GCF_002333245.1 Acinetobacter sp. UBA2063 | reverse complement strand
TAAAGTCAATAAAATCAATGAGCCCTTAACATAGGGCTTTTTTTATATGCAAAATTCGAAAAAATATAATATCATTTACAACTATAGGTTTATTTTTTTAGAGTTTTTACTCTAAAAATTATTAAATCTCAAACATTTGAACTAGACAAACAAAAATGTCGGTTAATATACATACAAAATAAAATGCAGTGCCTAATCACAACCATGACGGCAATGCAAACAACAGCTTGATTAATGTAGGACACGTACATGGACGCAAAACTTAAAAAACTTTTTCAGCAAAAAGTCAACGGTAAAACAATCATTGTCACTGGTGCATCGAGTGGTATTGGTTTAACGGTTTCAAAATATCTTGCTCAAGCTGGCGCTCATGTGTTGTTGCTTGCACGTACCAAAGATAAACTGGATGAAGTCAAGGCGGAAATTGAGGCAGAGGGTGGCAAGGCATCGGTCTTTCCATGCGATCTCAACGATATGGAATCAATTGATGCTGTGTCAAAAGAAATTTTGGCAAGCGTAGATCACATTGATATTTTGATCAACAATGCAGGACGTTCAATTCGCCGTGCTGTACATGAATCAATTGACCGTTTCCATGATTTCGAACGCACCATGCAACTTAACTACTTTGGTGCAGTCCGTTTGGTCCTTAACTTGTTGCCACACATGATGCAGCGCAAGGATGGCCAGATCATCAACATCAGCTCAATCGGTGTGCTTGCCAATGCAACCCGTTTCTCGGCTTATGTTGCGTCCAAGGCTGCGCTGGATGCGTTTAGCCGTTGTTTATCTGCTGAAGTTCACTCACACAAGATTGCGATTACTTCAATTTATATGCCTTTAGTGCGTACTCCAATGATCGCACCAACCAAGATGTATAAATATGTTCCAACCTTATCTCCTGAGGAAGCAGCAGATTTAATTGCGACTGCCATTGTAAAACGTCCAAAGAAAATCGCAACCAACCTGGGTCGTATTGCTTCAATTACTTATACAATTGCACCAGACATTAACAACATCCTGATGTCAATTGGCTTTAACTTGTTCCCAAGTTCAACTGCCTCTATTGGTGAACAAGAGAAATTAACGATCATACAGCGTGCCTATGCCCGCCTGTTCCCAGGTGAACACTGGTAATCTGTCCAGTCCAAACCTCAAGAAGCAGCGTCTCAACAACGCTGCTTTTTTTATTTGTCCAATTAGCCCCCTGCTCCATGATTGATCCAGTCAGCTGTTTTGCGAATGGCGGCCGTTGCACCTGGCCCAATGGACACAGCATTTTTCTATGGTCAGGAACTGCCTCAGACAGTGGCCTATCACAAATCTGCTTCAGCTTTAGGTGGCTTAACCAAGATTGAAGATATTGAGCCTTTGGTTCGCTTCTTAGTGACTGATGGCTGGCGGATTACGGGCCAAACGATTTTTGCCAATGGTGGTTATACCACACGTTAACAGGCTTTAAATGGGGCTTGTGGCAAATTTCATATTGCCCAAGCTTGCTAATTCAACCAAAACACCAATCCATAAAAACACGCCAAACTCAGAATAATCGTCAACAAGGTATGTCGCACTTTATAAGCAATTACAATCGTTAAAATCGTGGCGAGAAAATACGGATTCAGTAAAGTCGAACGAAATACCCCCTGCTCATCCATAAACACAATCGGAGTCGCAATTGCCGTCAGTAAACACGGTGCAGAATATTGCAAAGACTGCTGAAACCATTTGGGTAAACGCAAAGGAAGATTAGGTTCAAGCAAGATATAGCGATTCATAAACACCACAATTGCGAGAATAATCAGCAGAAACCAACTCATGCCATACGCTCCCGAATATTCTGTAGGCAGGTTGCGGTCAACATACCAATTACTCCTGCCATGATCGCTGCACTTTTAAAACCTAAGCTTAGAAAAACAAAGGTTAAAAACACCGAAACCAGTACACCCACCAACGTATTCAGGTTTTTAATAAAGGGAATCACTATCGCAATAAAGGTTGCAACAATGGAAAAATCGAGATGATATTGATCTAAATTTGGTAGAGAGGAAGCCAACACAATACCGCCAATACTAAACAATACCCAAGCCAAATAGAAAAAACTGCCAGCCCCAAGCAAAAAATAAATATAATATTCACGCTTATGAATACCAACAGCAAACAATTCATCAGTCAGCAAAAAACCAAATAACAAACGCTGTTTTAATGGCAGTCTGGCAATTTCTTCACGAAAATATAGGGCATATAAATAATGCTGTGTGGTAATCAAAAATACTGAAATGATAATGGTGAGTGCAGGTGTACCCGCCATAACCAAACCCAGTGTCATCAACTGCGCTGCACCAGCAAAAACCAATGCAGACATTCCTATGGCTTGCCCAGTACTCAGCCCTGCCTGAATCGCCATTGAACCTGCCAGCAAGCCCCACGGCAATACCGCGAAACATAGCGGCAGTATTTTGATCACTCCTTGTAAAAAAGCATGCTGGGGGGAAGAAAGATTTTCAGTAGAATCTGGGGACATAAGAACAACAAACTTGCGTTGGAAACTGGAGAATTATAATAAAGTTCAACATAAGAAGTGGAAAAATCATCTATTTTGAATGTAAAAAACCTCCCGAGGGAGGTTTTTTACATTATCAAAAATTGTAATAGACTTATTTCGTCCCTTTAATTCCCGCCTGCAACAACAAGGCACCTAAACCACCAATTTTTTGCTCTTGTGGTTTTTCAGTTTTTGGCTTGCTCTGTTGTGGACGCTTAAAGTCACCTTCTTTACGTGGTGGACGCTGTCCCTGTGGCTTAGGTTCTGAACGTTCCGCACGGTCTTGCTGTGGACGCTGCTGTTGGCGAGGCGCTTTTGCAGGTGCAGAACCCTCAGCACGCATACTCAGGTTGACACGGTTACGTTCCACATCCACCTGCATCACACGCACCTGCACGATTTGACCTGGTTTCACCACTTTATGCGGATCAGAAACAAATTCATTCGCCAGCTCAGAGATATGAACTAGACCATCCTGATGTACACCCACATCGACGAAAGCACCAAAGTTGGTGACATTGGTCACCACACCCTCAAGCTGCATACCCTCAGTAAGCTGGGCAACTTCAGTGATATCCTCACGGAATTTGGCAGTGCGGAACTCTGGACGTGGATCACGGCCTGGTTTTTCCAGTTCTGCTAAAACATCCTGAATGGTGGGTAAGCCGAATTTGTCATCCACAAATTCATCCGCTTTGACTTGGCGAATGATTTCAGTATTGCCAATGATATCTTTTACCGTTGTTGCTTTTGCCGCAACAATTTTTTCCACCAAACCATAGCTTTCAGGGTGAACAGCAGATGCATCCAATGGCTCTGAACCATTCTGAATACGCAAGAAACCTGCTGACTGCTCAAACGTACGTTCGCCCAAACGTGGTACTTTCTTCAATGCCTGACGGTTGTCAAAACGACCATGTTCTTTACGGTATTCAACAATTTGCTGGGCAATGGCCTTGTTTAAACCTGCAATATAGGCAAGGATTGCTGGAGAAGCGGTATTTACATCAACACCCACCGCGTTCACACAGTCTTCCACCACGGCATCCAGTGTTTTTGCCAAACCTGTCTGGTTCACATCATGCTGGTACTGGCCCACACCAATGGATTTTGGATCAATCTTCACAAGTTCGGCCAACGGGTCCTGCAAACGGCGTGCAATCGACACTGCACCACGAATCGACACATCAAGCTCTGGCAATTCTTGCGAAGCGAGTTCACTTGCTGAATAAACCGATGCACCTGCTTCACTCACTGTGATACGTGTCAGTTTCAGGTCGGTATTGGCAGCCATCATCTCAGCAACCACTGCCTCTGTTTCACGGCTTGCAGTTCCGTTGCCAATCGCAATAAGTTCCACGTGGAACTCTCGACATAAACGAGCAAGTTCCGCAATAGCACCCTCTTTATCTTCTTTAGGGGCAAATGGATAAATGGTGCTGTAGGCAAGCACATCACCCGCATCGCTGACAACAGCAAGCTTCACGCCTGTACGAATACCAGGGTCAACACCCAAAGTGGTACGGCCACCCGCTGGTGCAGAAAGCAGTAGATGGCGCAGGTTCTCAGCGAACACATCCATGGCTTCCGCTTCAGCAGACAGACGTTTATCTGTTAGTAATGAGTGTTCAATCTGTGGGCGCACCTTGCCCAACCAGAACAGTTTTGCTGTTTGCTTTAAATAGTCCTGACGGCTTTGTGGCTGTAGCGTTTCAAGATTGTATTCGGTTTCAATACGTGCCAATGGTGCATCATCTTCACCATCTACT
>NZ_DDAH01000240.1:8192-9490 GCF_002333245.1 Acinetobacter sp. UBA2063 | reverse complement strand
GAATCCGTCAATGCGTAAGTCTTATTCTAATTCAGGGAATAAAATGTAGCTCTTATCAAAAACAGGTTTTTGGGTCGTATTGGATTAATGAGGGCCTTTGATATTTTGCAGGCCCTCATTTTTAGTGATTCATTTAATAGCTATACTTTTCAAGTTTAATTGGGTGGTAACAGCATTAAAATGGCATCATTCAGCAACTGGGCAATATCTTCCCGTATTTCAGTATCATTCAACTGTTTATCAAATATCAGGCTTTCACCATTGGCTAGTTGCTGTAGTTGTTTTTCAAACGCTTTAGAAACACAAACAGGTTCGCCATTTGCCCAAAACTCTAATGATCCATTTTGCTGTCTGTAAAGTAGTTTCATCGCTGGTTCAAGCATCAATGCATAGCCTGCATCCACGATTTCAATCAGGTCATTTGCCTCAATTTCTTCTGGTTCAGGAATATTGTCTGGATATTTGACTTCGCTCATATATGCCATAATCGCCGCATCAAATTCAGGTGCCTGTCTCAGATAATCGAGGAGCTGACTTTTTAAATAACTAAATTCGGTATCGTTGATTTCACCGATTGTCGTTGCAGGCTGGCGGGGAGTATCCAGCAATGGATTTTTCAGTAAGGTGTTTTCCGCAAACTGGTCACTGATTCGATCCATCATTTCTGCGAGGTTGGGCATACGGAAACCAAATGAAAAAGTCAGGCATTCATCTTCCGCAACACCGTAATGGGAAAGTCCAGGTGGTACATAAAGTAAATCACCTGGTGCAAGAACTTCATCAAAATGAACATCCATTTCAGGCAATAATTTTAAAGGTTGATCTGGCACAAACTCGGTTGATTCGTCACACATTTGACCCAACTGCCAGCGGCGATGACCATGTCCTTGTACCAGAAAAACATCATAAAAGTCGAAGTGTTTGCCAACTGATCCGCCTTTGGGTGCGTAGGACACCATAATGTCATCACGTCGCCATTGCGGAATAAAAGGAAACTTTTTCCAAAGCTCTGAAATATCAAAGGAATAGTGATCAATCGCTTGAACTAAAATTGTCCATAAATTTGGCAATTTTTGAAAATCACCTTTGGTTAACGGCGAGGATTTAACATGCCATTCATTCGGGTTCTTGTTTTTTTGACGGATCAAACGTGCGCTGACTTGCTCTTCCAATGCCAGCTCCCTGACATCATCAGGTTCAATCAGCCCAACAATTTCGGGCATTGCGTTACGTACAAGCAGTGGTTTTTTTTGCCAGTATTCAGTTAAAAATTGTTCTGCGGTAATACCGCCCAATAA
>NZ_DDAH01000240.1:6744-8174 GCF_002333245.1 Acinetobacter sp. UBA2063 | reverse complement strand
GATGATGAAGCCGAAAATAAATCAATAACGTGTATTGTCCCTTGAGTTGAAAGGCGGTGCAAGCCTTGTATCACAGCCAACAAACCCTAATTTTGATCAATCAGTTCGGGATTCATTCACAGCTTCTTAAAAACACAGTATGCTAAAGCGGCTATAAGGAGTATCCATGTATCAAGTATTGGCAAGAAAATACCGTCCACGTAATTTCAATGAGTTAGTGGGGCAGAATCATGTCTCCCGTGCGTTGACCAGCGCATTGGAGCGCGGAAGATTGCATCATGCTTATTTATTTACAGGGACGCGTGGTGTGGGTAAAACCACAATTGCCCGTATTTTAGCCAAATGCCTGAACTGTGAAACAGGTGTGACCTCAACCCCATGTGAAGTTTGTGCCACCTGTAAGGCCGTGAATGAAGGGCGTTTCATTGATTTAATCGAGATTGATGCTGCGTCACGTACCAAAGTTGAAGATACCCGTGAGTTACTGGACAATGTTCCTTATGCACCAACTCAGGGTCGCTTCAAAGTCTACCTGATTGACGAAGTGCACATGCTTTCAACGCATTCATTTAATGCTTTATTAAAAACGCTGGAAGAACCGCCAGAGCATGTGAAGTTCTTGTTTGCAACCACCGATCCACAGAAATTACCCATTACGGTGATTTCTCGTTGTTTGCAGTTTACCCTGCGTCCTTTGGCTGTTGATGAGATTACCACGCATTTAACCGCAATTTTAAATAAAGAGCATATTGAAGCTGATCAGGATGCGATCTGGCAAATTGCTGAATCGGCACAGGGTTCATTACGTGATGCATTATCCTTAACGGATCAGGCCATTGCCTATGGTCAGGGAGCTGTACATCATCAAGATGTCAAAGACATGCTGGGGCTGATTGACCGAACCATTATTTATGACCTGATTTTAGCAATTCATCACAACCAACAAGCGCATGTCAGCCAGTTGTTGTTGCAGTTTAGGCAACAGGCTTTAGATGTTTCTCTGGTTCTGGATCAGTTGGTTTCAACCTTGCATGAGTTGGCGTTGTTGCAGTATCTGCCTGATCTTGCCTTGAAATACAGTGAAGAAATCAATCGAAAAATTCTACATTTGTCCAAACTGATTTCTGCTCAGGATTTGCAGCTTTACTATCAGATTGCATGTAAGGGACGATCTGATCTGCAACTTGCAGTCACGCAAGAGCAAGGTTTTGAAATGTGTGTCTTGCGTTTGCTCGCATTTAGACCGTTATCTGCTGGTGAAATTACTGTTGGGGGCACAAACCCACAAAATATTGTAGTTTCTCATCAGCAAGTCGTTTCAACTGAGCCAAGTCCAGCAGAAATTCAGCAATTGCAGCAAGTTACTATTGTTGAAGAACAGCTTGTCGTTCAGCAGGAAATGGTTAGTGTTGAACCTGAACCTGAACCTG
>NZ_DDAH01000240.1:0-6533 GCF_002333245.1 Acinetobacter sp. UBA2063 | reverse complement strand
AACCTGAACCTGAACCTGAACGCATCATTCAGAATGAAAATGTTATGGTTTTTGATGCAGCGGATGGGCAACTGATTGGGTTGGATCATTCAGCTATCCATCAGCAAAATGCTCATTCCAGTGAATTCAAAGAATCAGATGAGGTATTGATTTTTCCCGTAGAGGAACAAACTGAAGTTACACAAATCATCAATCAAGCACCTGAGCCAAACGTTAAGGCTGAACCTGAATTGTTTGAAGAAACATTTATTGCTACGGAACAGCAAATTGACAACCAATTTGCCATGCCTGTGGTTGATGTAGTTCAACAGGTTGAAACGATGCATTTGGCAGACCAAGCTAATCTCATGCCTCAAGATATTCTTAAACTTCGTGAACAGGTTTTGGAGGGTGAGTGGAATCTGGATAAATGGGAATACTGGTTTAGAAATAGTGAACTTTCGCCAGCCGTCCAGGAGTTGGCACAGCATGGCATCATGCAGGGGCATATTAATGGCTCATCTGTGTTTCATATTCCGCAGAAATACGAGGGCATGTTGTCACAATTAAGGCAGGCGTTGGAAGATGCACTTAAGTCACAGTGGCCGAATACGCAGTTTAATGTGCAATATCAAGATATTGATTCGATAACACCTTTTACCATGCAGGTCATGCGTAAGGAAAAGGCGTTTCATCGGGCTGTTGAGTTATTACAGCAGGAACCTACCATTAAAAGTTTAATTGAAACCTTTGATGGTGAGTTACAGAATATTCAACTCAAGTCCTGATGCTTGAGTCCCCTTAAATTTAATATTTGGCTTGTGGTTTCTATCTAACTGCCTGTTGCAAATACTTATTAAACATACAAAATTGTCTATTTATTTTAAGTAATTAAGGGCTGGTGCATAGTAGAACCAAAAAAATTATGTTAAAAAAAGAAAGCGAGTAATATACTGAAAATAAGGAAAAATAATAATGCGCCGTTTGCCTGTTTATATTTTATTGGATACTTCGGGGTCAATGCGAGGAGAGCCAATTCATTCCGTGAATGTTGGATTGCAGTCAATGCTTAGTGCATTACGGCAAGACCCTTATGCACTGGAAAGTGTGCATTTAAGTATTATTACCTTTGATTTAGAGGCAAAGGTCTATTTGCCACTGACCCCACTCGATCAGGTTCAATTGAACAATATTGATGTGCCAAGTGCAGGGGCAACCTTTATGGGCGCTGCTCTGGAGATGTTGGCAGAACAAGTGAGCCATCAAATTCAAAAAAGTAGCGATGAAATTAAAGGGGACTGGAGACCTTTATTATTTGTCATGACAGATGGCTCACCCTCAGATGTGTATGCATATCAGCAAGCAGTTCCTGTGATTCAGCAATTAAACTTTGCCAGTATTGTTGCCTGTGCGGCAGGGCCCAAAGCCAAAACTGAACATTTATTGCAACTGACAGATAAGGTTGTGGTATTGGACACCATGGATGCTGCGTCATTTTCAGGATTCTTCAAATGGGTATCGGCAAGTGTAGTGGCAGGCAGCAGCAGTGCAGGCATTTCAAGCTCGATTTCATTGCCACCACCACCGCCTGAAGTGCAACTGGTTTTATAGATAACAGTATAAATTATTAAGGATATTCAGTTAGATGCGCCGTTTACCTGTTTTTTTTGTGTTGGATTGTTCTGAATCCATGGTGGGGAAAAATATTGAGCAGATGCAGCAGGGTATCCAGCTTATCATGCAGCAATTACGCAAAGACCCTTATGCGCTGGAAACGGTATATGTCTCAGTGATTGCCTTTGCAGGAATTGTCCGAACCCTTGTGCCTTTGGTGGAAGTGTTTGCTTATTATCCAGTGAAATTACCTTTAGGTGGTGGTACACATCTAGGTAAGGCATTGGAACATTTAATGAATGAGTTTGATCGTCATTTGATCAAGACGACAACGGAAACCAAAGGTGACTGGAAGCCAGTCGTATATTTATTTACAGATGGGCGACCAACCGATGAATGCAAGGATGCCATTTATCGCTGGCAAAAAAAGTATGCTCGCCGTTGTACACTGATTGCACTGGAAATGGGGAAAAATGTCGATTATCACACTTTAAAGCAACTGACGGAACACTGTATAGCCTTTGATGAGTTGAATGAAAAGGATTTCCAAAAGTTCTTCCAATGGATCAGTGCCTCAGTCGTCGCGCAAAGTAAGAGTGTGGGAGATGGAGAACAGCAGCAACATCTACCGCCTTTGGATGAGCGCTATATGCGCCTGGTTAAAGATGTTCAGCCACGAACTTTGCTGGATGAGCTGTGCGCAACTTTTGTTGGTCGTTGTGGGAAGTTGAATCGCCCTTATTTGATGAAATTTGAACGTGAAATTCAGTATCAGGCCCCTAAAGACTTAGATATTAACCTTAATTTGTATCACTACCAACTGAAAGAGTGCTGCAAAATTGATGAGGATTATTTTACCTGGTCAGATCAAAGCCAACTCCAACAGCAAATCAATACCACTTTGCTTGAAGGCACGCCTGAGTGCCCACATTGTTTGGCAGAAACCGCATTTGCCATGTGTGGCTGTGGTCAATTAATGTGTTATGACGGTTTTAGTGAAGAAGTTAGTTGTCCGTGGTGCCGCCGTCAGGTGAGTTTTGGCTATGGCGGTTCGGATGGGTTTGATGTGCAGCGTGGTCGAGGCTAAGACATCTGTCTTAAAGGTAAAAGGAAATTTTGTTTATGCTTCAGCCATTAACACCAGAATTACAACAGGCTTTTGCTGATACATTGGCACAACTTTTAAGCAATACAACCCAGCCATCGACTCAGATGAAAGATCAGGAGTGGTGGCAGCAATGTCTACAAAATAAGCGTCTTTACAATGCCTACCATGATTTGGCAGAACAGCTTTATGATGTGTTGGGGGTTCAACTGGAACAATTGCCAGACTTTCAGGGATGTTTGTTACAACAGATATTGCAACAGGGACGTTTGCCGATTTATGCGTCTGTGCAAAATAGCCCATGTGAAAAGCATGGGTTGTCAAAAAATGCTGTAGAATCTCTGGGCTTTTATCCACAGCCTGATACCGTTCAAGCAGAATCTGTGCACCTTGAATCAGAACAGAAACAACCTTTGACAGCACCAAATAATGACAATCAATCCATATTATCCGAAATGACAGATTTGTCTGAATCTAATTCGGTTGAGCCTACACATTTACCGTTGGCCGTAACGACTCCAATCATTGAAAAACAATCCAGCCCTATTCCAGACAATGCCTCAACATCCCTGCAAACTGGGGTAAAAACGGTGAAAAAAATGCCTCACTTTCAGATTCCCAACGCTAGAGTGGGACAGGACTATCAAGCCAGCATTCAAATGCAACATCCCGTGAAACAGGATGTACAGATTCATCATGAAAGTGTCAGGATTCCTGAAAATCTGGGTATTTGTTTTGATGCAGTGACACAGCAACTTTCAGGCATACCCACACAGGCAGGTGAATTTAAACTCATTTTTCAATATAAAACGGCAAATGAGCAGGCAGGATGGTTGTCAGGGGAAGTCACGTTTATTGTCACGGCTGACCCACGTAGTTTATGGCAGGTGAATGAGCCTGATCCAAATGCGATGTATTGGAAAGCAAATAATCGTTGTCAATTGATTAAGGCGGCAGATTTTAATATTGCTGCGTGTAGTCAGCGAGGACGTTCACATGAACATGCAGGAACGTTCCGTGATGATGACTTTTTTATTGCACAGGTCGCGGATAGTAATTGGTCGGTATTGGTTGTGGCAGATGGTGCAGGAAGTGCCGAATTTTCCCGTGAGGGGTCGAGGGTTGCTGTGAATACTGTTGGCGAGTATTTAAAAGCTTTCATGCAAAAACAATCAGGTGAATCTGACCGATTGCTGGCACAGTGGCAAATCGGAGCCAATGATGATCCTGAAACCAAAAATGCAGCGCATCAGTTAGGCAATCAATTTAGTGATGCGTTTTATTCAGCCGTAACAGAAGCCATTGAACAAATTGAACATGAAGCCACTCGACAAGGTGTTGCTTCTAAATTGTTTGCTACAACATTATTGTTTGCAGTGGTACGGCAACAAGACAATAAAACCTTTATAAGTAGTTTTTGGGTCGGTGATGGAGCGATTGCAGTTTATGGTAAGGACCGCGTGCGGTTAATGGGTAAACCTGATGGGGGGGAATTTGCAGGACAAACCCGCTTTTTAGATTATGGTTGTTTGCTGCGAGATTTTAAACAGCGAGTCCATATTGGCTATTTTGATGACGCTCAGGCAGTAATTCTCATGACTGATGGGATTTCTGATCCGCGTTTTGAAACGGATGCAGGGCTGGAAAATCAACAAAAATGGCAGGCACTTTGGCAAGAAATTGAACCACACTTACAACAGGAAAAACCTGAACAGGCTTTACTGGAATGGTCAAAATTCTTTAGTGCAGGACATCATGATGATCGAACATTGGCGATTTTATGGCAAATGCTACAAGATGATCAAATAAGTAATATGACTGTACCAGATGACTCAGTAGGGGTGGTAGATGAGTAAAGTCATTCAATGTCAAACGCTCGATGGCCGTCCAATCGCTTTTGTAGATGAAGTGATTGGTTCGGGTGCGATGAAAGATGTATATTTTTCTCCTGATAAATCTTATGTGGTGTGTTTTTTTAGCAAGGAAAAAAACCATTTTTATCAGTCTCAGGCTGAACTGGAACGGCAGAAAGATCGGTTAAAAGAAATTGTGGGTAATAAATGGCAAGGTATTTTTAACGGTGCGGGTGGTGATTACTGGAAAAATGTATTTTGCTGGCCTGATGGTTTGGTGGAATACAATGGTTTGCTAGGGATTACAGCACCTACTTATCAAAAACCATTTTTCTTTGAGTTTGGTTCTAAAAATAATGATTTTTTAGGGATTAAAGGGAAAGAAAAAGAGGGAAAATGGTTTGCGAGTGCCAATAACCAGAACCGCTTTCTGGATGAACGGGAAAAAGGCACATGGCTAAACTATCTCAAGATTTGTATTTTAATTGCGCGTGCAGTGCGCCGTATGCATGCGGCTGGTTTGGCCCACTCCGATTTGTCGTATAAAAATATTTTGATTGACCCTGTCATGGGGCGTGCTTGCGTCATTGATGTTGATGGTTTGGTTGTGCCAGGCAAATATCCGCCTGATGTGGTGGGAACACCAGATTTTATTGCGCCTGAAGTGGTGATGACCAACCATCTTAAAAAAGATGATCCCCAACGGCATTTGCCCAATATCATGACGGATCGTCATGCTTTGGCTGTGCTGATTTATATGTATTTGCTCTATCGCCATCCATTACGTGGTGGCAAAGTACACGATGTCAATGACCCACAAAAAGATGAAAATCTGGCAATGGGTGAAAAAGCATTATTTATTGAACACCCAACGGATGCAAGTAATCGGGTTAAAGTGGCGCAGGTTCGTCCGAGTGCCTTGCCATGGGCAGATCCCGAAAAAATTCCATTTACGGTGACAGGGCCGTATTTAAAGAAACTCTTTCTACAGAGTTTTGTTACAGGTTTACATCAACCGCAGCAGCGTCCATCTGCCAATGACTGGGAAACGGCGTTGGTGAAAACGGTTGATTTAATGCAGCCATGCCTAAATTCAGATTGTGGTCAAAAATGGTATGTATTTGACAACAGCACCAAACCTGTATGCCCATTTTGTGGCACGGCATTTCAGGGGAAATTGCCTGTATTAAACCTATATTCGGCACGCAGAGAGGGTAACTTTAGGCCTGATAATCATCGTTTGATGGTCTGGACAGGCCAATCAATTTATCAATGGCATGCCAATAACTTAATTGCGCCAAATGAACGTTTAAGTGTAGAGCAAACCAAACGGGTGGGTTATTTTATTTTCCATCAACAGCAATGGTGGCTGGTTAATGAGAATTTACCTGAACTGATGGATGTGGCAAGCAAAGAGATTATTCCGATAGGTGGAAAAATTGAATTGACCGATGGCAAGCAGATTTTATTGTCACGCCAAGATGGCGGACGCTTAGTGGTTGTACAAATGGTGGAATGTGAATGAATGCAACTTTACAAGTGATGGGAACAAATACAGAAATGAATATCGTTGAAAACTCTATTGGAATCTGGTTTACCCAGGCCCATTCCTGTCAGCGAGATTTAATTTTGGCAGCAAAACATACACCTTTTAATCTGCCTATTCATGTGGTGGCCTCCCATCCCGATTGGCGGCCTGAAATCACATCTGTTGCAGATATTGCGTTACAGGAGCCTGCCGTTGCTGAGCGCGTGGAGTGGGTGCTACAACAGGCACAGCGCCTAAAGGTAAAGCTAATTATTGCAGGGCGTTTTGGACGAATTTATCTGGAACAGAAACACCGTTTTGAGGCTTTGGGCATTCGGATTATGGCTGGCTGCGATCACATGGAGCAGATTGCCCAATTACATGATAAATCAGTATTTACCCAAACCTGTTTAGACCATCAGATTGCGGTTGTCCCTGCCACCACTGTATATCA
>NZ_DDAH01000051.1:0-5346 GCF_002333245.1 Acinetobacter sp. UBA2063 | reverse complement strand
AATCTTAATCTCACCAAAACCCTGTGTCTGTTTGGTTAAATTAATTCGACTGTTGCCTTTGTCCAGCGTAATTTTACTGAGGTTTATTTTAGACTGAGGCGGTGTAGCAACAGGTGCTGGCGGCGGCGTGTTGGGTTGATCGTTGATTTCAACACCAAAATATTCGGCAAGGGGTTTTAATCCACCATTAAAGCCCTGATTGACAAAGCGGAATTTCCATTGATCCTTATAACGATATACTTCTGCCAAAATGAGGGCCTTTTCAGTCTTTTCAGCACTATTGACAATCGCTGTGGCGCTTAACTGTCCATTTTGCCATAACTCAACCTCAATATTCTGAAGCGCATTGATTGCACTCTGTCCATCAATGGTGGCACACAAAGCGATCTTATTCAGTTCCAGATCCAGCAATTGGGTATTTAAATTAAATTGCGCCAAATAAGGTGTTTTACCATTTGCCTCAATTAACTCAACACTACGGTTTAGAGTGTGTTTCTGCCCATAAAAAATCATGTCCGCATCACCACGAACCTTGTTTTGGGCATTGAGTAAATATGCACTTACATCTAAATCAATATGTGCAGGTAATGCAGTTTTGATTTTAATCTGACACTGAGGTTGTGCCAGTACCAGATTTGCACCCGCAGTCAATTGTTGCATTATTCATTATCCTCTTTTTTTAGTGTTATTGCTTCATGCCAAATATTTGTGATCGCTCTAATATACGTTCTGCCCAGCGGCGATGTGTGGCAGGCTCCAACATACTTCCATGACAGGCGAATACAGCCTGACCAGAATCTCTTAAAATATCCTGAGCTTGTTTCAATTCAATATCATTGACTTGATAGGCCTGATGCACAATCGCAATCTGTGCAGGGTGAATAATGGTTTTTCCAGATAAACCATGTTGTAAATCCAGATATAACTCGTCCTGCAATAACTTCACCTGAGTAAAATGCTCACAGACAGGCGCACTCAGTGCAAAGCCATAAGGTAAAAACTGCCCCGCCAGATTTGCAATTAATGCCCCAATAGGCGTTTGATACAGGGTTAAGTCACTCGGACGGCGCACAGCCAGACAGTTGAGTAAATCATTGCCGCCTATTCGCAGCACCAGAACCTGACGAAAGTCCTGTTGCAATGCCTGACGTAACTCACGCATAGCGCCCATATCAAAGGTTTCTGCATCTTCAAGTGTTGGCATCACCTGAATAAAGTCAGGCAATATCTGCTGCCATTGTCGTAATTGATTTAAGCAGAATTTAGGCAATACCATGCCATCCGCCATGATCAGTTCTGGCCACTGTGCCAATTCTTCCGCCATTGCAATATGGCGAGGGCGTATGAAGATTTTAGGATGTTGTGCTTGACGTGGTTGATCCTGAACCTGTTGCAACAAATGCTTTAAATTGACTTTTGCAGCTTCCACCTCATGCTCGGAAACTGCATCTTCCAGACAGATGACCTGAGAACGTAACTCAGGGTACTTTTCCCCATTCACCACTTGCCATAAATCGGGTCTGGTCGCAGGCATATAAAGTGTTGCACCTAAAGATAATGCCGATAACATCAACCTGCTCCCAGTTTCTGAATAAGGGTAATTGCCCGATAAGGTGCGATTTGATCACCGACCACCTTGACTGGTGTCTGTGTCACTTCGGTTAAATGACGTAATAATGCCGTGTCAGCGTCATTCGCATCCCTTAACAGAACCAGATCAGGTACACGCCTTAAAATCGCCCGTGTTGCTTCAGCAATGCTTGGCTTAATCCGATTGATATTGGTAATTTGATAATGTTCTGCCAATTGTTTAACCACAGCCTGACTACGCTGTCTTTGTAATTGCTGTTGAGCGCTTGTCCAAACGGCATTTTTTTCTGATTGAAGTTCTCGGCGTATCTGATTGATTTGTTCAATAAATGACTGTGACATGTCAAATGTGCTTAGATGCTTATATTCAATACAGCCATGCCACTGACCAAGATTACTTTCCTCAATCTCGTTGAATTGCAAAGCCTCATTTTCGCAAATACTACGGGAAATTAATCCTGAAATGGTTGAGCCTAAAACACCTGATGGAATCAACCAATCCTCACCACTGGCTGCCAACCAAGCACATCCACCAATATCTGACAACACCACCAAGGGCAAAGGTCGATCAATGAAACGAGGGTCATCTGCGAGACTTCGTTGCAGTTCCTTCTGAATGGCGCCCTTTCCAGTCCAGCCATCCACAAAAACCAAAGATTGATGACCATGCTTGGCAATAATCGTTTCAAGTGCGGCAAAATCTATACCACGATCCCTGATAATGCTGATGCCATAGTGCACACAGTCACGTCCCATATCCTGCAATGCATGATAAAGTAGTACACCTAATGGCACACCAGCGCGTACAAAGCTGACCAGAATAATAGGTTCAGCCAATTCCGCCGACAGTGTTTGTGCCAATTGCTGCACTTCTTTTGCCAAACGTTGCTGCCCATACTGCATTGCCTGTTCAAATAACTGTAAATGACGTTCAGTAGGTGGATTCTCCTGACCAATCATCTGTGAATAATGTTTTTCACCTGATTGAATCAGGCGTTCCTTTTCCAATGTGTCTGTTGGTCGAATTTGGGTACGTTTTAATAAAAATGTGACTTGCTCAGGCTGATAACTTCCACTAAACCCTTGTGTTAAAATGAGTTCTGATGCTTTTTCCCTACTAATTTTTGGTTTACTGGTAATCGCCATAATACCCTTCTTGTTTATATTGCTGCGTTAGATTGTGTTTTACCCAACGATTCAACTGGCTATGGTTTGGCATTCCCCACCAGTGACATAAATTCAAAAACTCAACATCCGATAAACTGTCGCCATAGCCTAAAATTGGGCGTTGTTGTATGGTGAGTTGCTGCAAAAGGAACCTCGCTGCATTTGCTTTGCTCACAGGCTGCGGAATCAGTGCCAGATTATTACCATTTAAATGGAAGTAAAAACCTGACAACAAATTCGCATCAAGCTCATTCAGTAATTGAGGCAAAAAATTCGGTGCATAAGGATTGTCATTTTCTGTATTTTGCTTTGCCACAACATACAACCCCAATCCCTGATCCTCAACCACCCATGTCCGAATTGAACCAAAATGTCTGGAATGCTGCTGCACAGCTTCAATCAGGGCTTCCTGACGTGTCTGATAGGGTTGTAAAGCCTGTTGCATCTGTCCATGCCATTCAGCATTGACACTAAGGTCCGCATTCAGCACTGTTCCACCATGAGAACAGACCGCCCCATACTGAAAGGGTAAATGAACTCGGGATAAAGCCTCGGCACAGCGTGCAGTCACTGGAATCACATGGGTACTATGAAATAGCCACTGTACAAAATGCTGTTGTATCGGGTTCATATAGGCCAGAGCTTGTCCCTGTTTATCTGTGGTGACCATTTTAAAGTCAGCTTCAGGTGTAATGCGGCGATGGGTCTGGAACAACGTGTCATCCAGATCCACCAGCATTAAGGGTGTACGAATTTCACTGGAGTCAAATAAAAAATCAGTCATTTACAACACACAAGTTAAATTTTTGATGAGGATAGTCCACAGCACTGATCACTTCGGCATTTGGCAACGCTTCAAGCAGGCTTTTCGCGACTGAATGTGTTGCGGTTTCGACAGTAATCAACACTCGGTCATAATCCTGTGGATTGATGTTGTAGACAAAATTCTGAATACCTAAACCATAGTTATCCGAAAATGCCAGAGCAGACTGAATGGCATGTCCCACAGCAATCGGTGAACGGGTAATTGCACTAAATTTCACATCTGCGCCTTGCTGCTGCAAATACTCCGCCAACAGGAAAGAAGACCAGACATACTCGCCACTGCCCAGCACCAAAATACGTTCATCAGGTTGTACCGCCAACCGAATATGCGCGCCACTGTCCTGAATGGGTAAACGTCCCCAAGTCGGTTCTGCTAAAGTAGCAAATGCGCCAAAAGCAACTGTATCGACCTTTGGCATATTGATCTGGATTGGATGCTCAGCATCACGCCATTGCCATTTGCCTGTCATTAATGCCACAGACTGACAGTTTAGATCGGCAATATGAATGCCTGATGACCAATCTGCCAGCGTGGCAGTCACCACATGAGAAATTTGATTCAGCCCTGCCTGTTGTAAAGCATGGATTAAATTGACAAAGGTCTTGCCAGTTGATGCTTCATCGTCTACCAGTACAATGCTTTTGCTGTTTAGAATCTGTTGTTGAAGCTCTGCATCAGGTGAACCATATAACAATTGATCCTGTGCATGGCTATGTTCTTCTAAAAAACGTGCCAGTAATGGCGCACCATGTACTGGATGGCGTGTTGTTGTCACATAAATCGCTTCAGGATAACGTTGCTGCAACACCTGATGAACGCCTGCGCCCAGCCCAACCGCCGTTTCCGCCATGCCAATAACCAACACGGGTTCAGGTAAATCACCAGGAACCAGCTTAGCCAAATCAGTAAAGGCATGGCGCATAATGTGGGGACTGACGGGAATATGCCGCCCTAATACTTTTGATACAAATAAGAATGCACGCTTTGGATTAATGCGCTCGGCAAAACCCAATAAATCCTGCCATTTCCAGTGGCTATTGTCATTGGGTTGTAAGCTTAATACTCCCCTCTGTAATTCAATCTCAACCATATATATCTTAAATCTAGCTTAAAAATTATATTTATATCGTTCTTTATACCACACAAACACTTTGGCTAATATGTCGAACCATGACAGTATTTTCAATTTTTTCAGGCTGATAATCCAATCCGAATGTTTCTGCAATAGCAGCGTGTACCAGATTGACACCACTATAGAATGTGTGGCCTATTCCACCCGAAGGGCGAGGATTAACTTCCAAAATAAATAATTGCCCACGATCATTATAACGGGCCTGCATATTCACCAAACCATCACAGCCAAACAATTCAGCAACCTGTCTGGCCAGTTCAATGGCCTCATCTTCGAGTTTCAGTTGCTGATAGCCACCGCGCTGTTTACAACGGACAACCGCACATCGGACTTGCCCATGCACACAAAACATATCCACTGAACATTCCTGACCCGATAAAAATGGCATCACCAAATAGGCAGGCGGATTGGGTGATTGTCGATAACTTTCAATAAATGTTTGTGGATGCGCCCTAAAATTCTGACTATTGGCAAACATATCAAATGATGTCGCCTTTGTATCCAGATGCCAAAAACCTGATGCAAATACACCTGTCACAGGCTTTACACAGACTTCACCTTTCTTCGACCAGCTTTCATAGGCGGCTTGCAACTCTTCAGCATGATATACAGTGGTGTCAGGGACAACCGC